>JBBRVA010000005.1:0-28933 GCA_038247295.1 Caldilineales bacterium
ATGCTCTATGCTCTATGCTCTATGCTCTATGCTCTACTGATAGCTATGCTCACCTGCACCTAGTACACTTGGGCGGAAATAACCATACTATTCTCCGGTGAATCAGTAGTGAATCAGTAGGACAGTGAGACAGTACAAACACTGTTCTACTGTCCTACTGATTCACTGTCTTACTTACGCCCAAGTGTACTAGGCCGATCAGTCTCGTCGAATTTCTTCGATCAGTTGCTCTTCCTCTTGCACATATTCTTCTAACTGAAAGGCCGCGTATATATCGCGACTGCGCGTAAAGTAGGATAGTGCCCGCGCTTCCTCACCTTGTTCTAGCGCGACATGGCCTAGATTGTGTAGGGTGGCGGCCATATCGGTCCAGGAGCCGCGGCGTTCTGACAATTGCAGGTCAAATTCATACCATAGCAGTGCCTTATCATAATTGCCACGCGCATAACTGGCCGAACCGAGATTGTTGTAACAGGCACTGATCCCCGTAATATCGCCAATACGCATAAAGATTTCCAGTGCCTGTTCGTAACCACGTTGGGCTTCGGGCAATCGTTCCATCGCCTCCATTGCTAGGCCCATATTGTTAAATGCACTGGCAACCACCTGGTCGTCGTTGCGTCGCAGGGCAATCCGTAAAGCCTTGCGATACTCTAGTAGGGCGCGATCAAAATTATTTAAACTGTATTGTGCGCTACCGAGATTCATATAAGCCGTGGCCAACCCTTGCTGATCCCCCAATTGCGCTACACAATCGACCGCTGCATGAAAATATGGCAGCGCTTTGCGCGGCTCATTGATAACGCGATAGGACGTACCCAGGTCCGTAAGTACATAGGCCAACTCGCGCAATAGATCACGCTCATCAAAAATGATGCGCGCGCGGTCAAACCATTGGATCGCTTCCTCCACCGCGCCGGTAAAAAAGAGCTGGCGGCCAATGTTCATTTGAAACCAAGCATAGTCACGCAAATCGGCCAGGGCGAGCGAAGCCACTGCACCAGCAACTAACCAATCTTCAATACCGGGCGGATGGCGCCAGAACGCATAATGGGCGAGCGCCAGACCGTAATCGCGCGCGAGCCGCAAATCTGCGCCCAATGTAGGGTTTGCTTCGGGCAGCGTTAGCAGATCTTGATCGTGGGGCCGATTTTGCAACAATTGGCGCGGCTCTTGTTGCCAAAGCCGGCGTATGCGCTGAAAACACCAATCAGCGCCCCGGTAGATGTTGCCCCATTCTACATCCACTTCTGGCCAGCGCTCGAGCGGCAGGGTTAAATACTGCTGGGCCAGGTTACTATAATAAGTGGCATGGGTCCGTTCCCACTCTTCGCCCAACATAATCGCGCTTTGTTCCAAATAGCCACGAATGACTGGATGCATGACGATGCGTTGGCGAAATGGATCTTGCTCGATCAGACCACGTTCCACCAACGCGGTCAATGTTTCTTCCAGTTCGGTGGCCGTGCCCAGATTAGCCCAGAAGAGTTCTTGCAGGGCTGTGAGCGAGGCACCACCTGCGGCACTGACCAACCGCTCGAGCAAAGGGCCGACCTGAGGATTGAAGATCGCGAAATTTTCAATGGCAAAGGCGGTCAGGTGATTCAGCCGTATAGACCCCTCTTCATCCCGCATTTGTGCCAGCAGCGCCTCGAGATCTGGCCAGGGGAAATCGAGCAGCAGACCCAAGACAAGCCGCAAGTTAAGCGGGCGCCCTTCCGTTTGGGCATGAATTTGATCTGCATGGGCTAGCGCGGTAGCCTGGACACTACGTGGTGCTCGTTTGCCGATGAAGTCAGCCAGATCGGTTGGCGCCAGCCCATTCAAATGAATGTGTTGAAATTGTACAAGCTCGGCAATAAACGGATTAAAGTTACGGTCGATTAACAAAATGCGTGACTGGCCTGCCGCTTCGTGCAGATGGCTGATAATATCGACCAGGGTTTTCAATTCGTCGGTGGTAGCGCCAGCTAATTTATCGATGATCAGGAGTCGTTTGCGATGGTAGAGTTGCTCCAAGATGCTAATGCCCCAGCGTTCTTCACTGGTGCGGGTCAAGGTCGTACCAAAAACGGCATCCATGGTGCGGACAATATCGTACAGGCGAAAAGGCGTGGCCCCCGCCGCGCTGACCCGAATGATGCCATCGCTAAAGTGGTAGAAATGATTCCAAGCGACAGCTGTTGCCAGCGTACTTTTGCCCGATCCTTGCTCGCCACTGATAGCAATGGCCGGCAGGTCATCGCGGCCAACCAGCCATTTGTGTAAGTCTAGCAATTCCCGTTGAAAGCCGCTAAAGCCTTCTAGCCGATAGAGCCCTAGATTATGAGGAGTGGATGCAGGTGTTGGCATAGGAAGTAGGATACGGAAAACGGGATACGGGATTAAGGAGCCGGGTGCAAGTGTACGCTACTTCTGTTTCCCGTATCCTGTTTCCCTGGGTTACAGAATCAAGCACGGATAATCGCTGGAAGCGGCAATCTCTTGGTTGAGCGCTTCGGAAAAGGCCATGCCACCGCTCATCCGCCCATAGGCGCGCTGCTCGGCGCCAGGATCGATGAGGATCAAGTCTGGCCGGATGCGCCGGGCCAAGGTGTTGACATTGACCGATGTCACCGCTTCTACATAATCGACTTTAGCGATCACCTTTTCTGTTACCGCCCGCGGCCGTTCGTTGGAATCGCTGATAATAACAGTGATATTGGGGTTTTTCTGAAGTTGCTGGAGGGCAATAATTCCTGCTTGATCGGCGCCGATTAACCAAATGCGCATAGCTAGCTCCTGTGGCGTGGATAACGACGAAAGATAATGAGCATCTAAGCACGCAAAAAAAGAGAACAAATATCAACAATTTAGATTCGCCTTTTGTCGCCTAAATGAGTCCCAACGTGCTAATTAAATAGAAGAAAACTAAAATTAGCACGGCTGAAGGCGCGCCGATGACCAAGCCGACGCGGATCATGTCCTTGCGCTCCACCGCCCCGGTTACCGCTACCAGCGTCATGCGGGCCGAAGCTACCGGTAAGGCATAGGAAAGCGCTACAGCAAAGATTGTGGGAATGACCAATCGTTCTGGTGCAATACCGCTGGCTTCGCCCAGTGTAATTAGAATTGGGGCAAGAATGGCGCCAAGCGTAACATTGTTCATAATTTGGGTTAAGAGAAAGCCAACTAAGATCAAAATGACTAGAATTGAGAGGTAAGGTAAGCCCTCTAACAAAGGCGCAAGGATCGTGGCGAACCATACGCCGGCGCCCGTTTTGTTCAGCGCATCGCCCAACGTCAAACCAGCGCCGATCACAAAAAAGACACCCCAGTTAACGCCTTTGAGGTCGTTCCAATCGATTACTTCCTCAATCGAGAGCAAGGCTACCGCACCCAGGGCTACCACTGCGCTATTCAGGATGGTGGATGGCAACCCCAGCCAGATCTCTAATGTATCACCGCTCATCCAGAGCACAACGGAAACCGATAAGACAGTGATAATTTCGCGTTCCGCACCGCTCAGTCCGCCTGTACGCACCATCTCGCGTGCAATAGGTACAGTATCGATCGTGATATCATCAATGGGGAGCGCCCACAGCAATAAGTACCAGCTTAAAGGCATTAAGATCGCTGCAATTGGCAAGCCATACTTCATCCAGTCTAAAAAGCCAAAGGGGCCAATTTGCGCCAGTAGACCGGTGGCGATCGCATTCTCGTTGCTGCCCATGATCGTAGCAATGCCACCAATACTGGAGCCGTAAGCAATACCAAGCACCAATAATGAAAGTGCTCGTCGTGCATCCTCTGGGCGTTGAACGCGCTGGGCAATGCTGATGCCAACTGGAATTAAGACAGCCGCAATCGCTGTATTTAACACCCACATACTCAGCAGCCCGGCAATGCTCATCAACCCAAAGAGCAAGCGCCGAAAATTGCCACGGCTAGCCAAGACGGCATAGAAGGCCAGGCGGCGGGTGAGACCATGTTTGCGTAGTGCTTCGGCCAGAAAAAGACTACCTAAGACCAAAAAGACGACTGGTTGGCCAAAAGGAGCAAATGCGCCAGTGACTAAATCAATACCAAGTGCAATCTGGCAAATGGGTACCAGAAGGGCGGCAATTGGTAATGGCGCTGGCTCAAGCGCCAGAATTGAGCCGGTAAACATGAATAGCGCCAGGGCGCGGTGTCCCGCTATTGTTAGACCTTCTGGGGTAGGTAATAACAAAACAATGATCGTGAGCGCTAGCACAATCAAAAAGCGTCGTAGATCAAAAATCTTGCGCACGCCTGCCTGCAGTGGCATTTGTAACACTGCCAACGGGGTTGCCCTGCGCTGTAAACGTCGTTTACTGGTGGTGGTTAATGGCGTTGCCGCCAGACGATTCCCAGCCTCATCACCCTGGCTCGGACTGCTGCTATTAGAAGAAGCCCCATCTTTAGACCGGCCGGGCACGGACCAAGTAGCAGCTTTGGGCAAAGTCGACTTTAGACGCGTCCGCTTTACAGTCATAATGGCTTTAGTTGGGTTCTGGTGTGGGCACTGCTTCACAGGTGCGCATGCCACTCAGGGCCGTTGCATTGGTCGGATCCATCTCCAACGCTTTGCGCAGCCAGATGACAGCTTGATCACATTCGCTCGGCTCTTTGTAGGCGTAGGCAAGGCCCAGCGTGTAAATTTGTTCTAGCCGCGCCTTGTCACCTAGTGTTTTGATGCCCTTTTCCAGAGCGATCACGGCATCTTCGTAGTTACGGCGAACATAGAGCACCATACCCAGATGCACTTGGGCCGGCCCATAGTTCGGATCTATTTCTACGGCCTGGCGTAGAACACGCACCGCTTGTAAGTGGTCACCTGCGTTGTATAGGCTTTCGCCCAAGGCATCCAAGGTAACCGGCGCTTTGTAGATCCGTACTGCACGCTCATAGGCCGAGTTTGCCTTTTGGAAATCTAGCAATTGCACGCGATAGAGCAACCCTTTTTCCAATAATAGATCAAACCGGTAGGGTGCGGCGGCGATTGCCGCATCATAAGCAGTAATCGCTTCCTCAAATTGACGGCGGCGCTCGTATAGATAAGCTCGGTTGCGTAGGAGCGTCGAGTTTTCGGGTTCAATCGCCTGCGCCTGATTTAGATATTCTTCTGCCTTCGCATAGTTTCCTTCGTCAGTATAAATTTCACCTAAGACAGCCAGCGCATTGGCAAATTGGGGCGAAATGTCTAGAGCATCGAGTGCAGCATTAACAGCTTCTTCATTTTTTTCTAACCAGTTAAAGGCGCGTGCTTGCGCGGTGAGTGCTTTGGGGTTTTTCGGTGCTGCCGCCACGGCTTGCTGCGCATATGTGAATGCTTTTTGCGGATCACGGAAGATCAATTGGATCTCTGATTGGGCCACCAAGGCATCGACATTGTTTGGCTCCATGCGCGTTGCTTGGGCATAAGCCGCAAGCGCGCTGGTGTAATCACCGGCAAAGAGCGCGTCTTCGGCATCGGCTAAAAAGGAAATCGCGCTGCGCGTTGGGATTGGCGTAGGTTGCAACTCCTGCGATGACAGCCAACTGGGTTGCTGTTCATACAAGATGATCCCTAGGGCGATTAGTAAGTAGAGCGGCCAGAAGCGCCCTGCGCCTCGATTGCGGCGGCGCGGCCGGTAGGTGCGATCCAGATACATAAGTGCATTATAGCATAAGGCAACCAAAGAGGACAGACTGAGGGCAACAACATGAGCAAACTGTGGATTGTAAGAAAATAAACCCGGTCTTACCCTATAGGGCTTCCAGCTTAATTTGCCTAGAGGATAGATTCTGTGGTATAAATAAGGTTGATGGTAAAGATGGCTTTTGTCATTTGTGGCATAAAATTGCTCATCTTATCGTTGCCCAGTATCATATTCTTCAAAATGCCCTCGTAGCTCAGTGGATAGAGTACTGGCCTCCGAAGCCAGGTGCACAGGTTCAAGTCCTGTCGGGGGCACTACAACAACAGAAGGCCCACCGTGATAATCTTTTACGGTGGGCCTTCTGCTTTGTATACCAATTATTTTTGTCTAAAAAGCGATTAACTTAATTACTTTTCCATCTTTTGCATAGTGGAGATTGCATATCGCACAGTGCGCAAGGTGGCTGTCAAAGCTTAAGGGATGCCCACATTGGCACACCCAGCCTTGAACATGAGCTGGGTTGCCCATGACTAGTGCATAAGCTGGAACATCTTTGGTAACAACAGCGCCAGCGCCGACAATCGAAAATTTCCCAATCTGTGTGCCGGCCAGGACAGTAGCTCCAGCTCGAATGGATGCCCCTTCATGGATTCGTGTTGTCACTAACCATTGCCGGTTGTTGTAGGTGGCCCCAGATTGAACGGCGTGCGTTACCGATAGATGTTGCCTGGTAGCTGTCAATTGGCTGGGACCGACAAACCGGCCATTGTTCAACATAACGCCCGACCAGATCTTGTTGCCATGTTTGATGATGACATTATCTGCAATTTTGACATCAGATTCGATATAACAGTGATCACCAATGTTGCACTGTGCGCCAATGGTCGCCCCTTTCAATATCTGAGCAAAGGCCCAAATCTGTGTTCCATGCCCGATATGGTGGGTCTCGACCAGAGACGTGGGGTGAATAAAAATGTCATTCATTCCATTACCTCAAAAATAGTATACAAAAAAACCGTAGTAAGCGTAGTTGGCGAGAAAATTGTCATAACAACTTTCACTCAGTTTACATCAAAATTGGGCATTGTGGGGTTACAGGTTGCTTACGCTACTACATTTAAATTATGCTATTAATCCCAAACTATACTTTGTACTGGGAACAATGAATATAAAATACACGTCGCTTGTACGAAGCCCTTACTCAAATTTATCATGCGACTGATTCGATCTGTACAGCAGAGGGCGATGTAAGGTAAGCTAATTAAATGACGTAAAATGGGACTATAGTACTAGTGACTTAACCGAATTTTGCTATAATAATAGTTGTGCTACGTGTGCGCCGGAAAAGCATAGCGCACCATATTGCAGCAACGATATAGCAGGGAAAGGTGCACATGAATCCGAAACAAACGCGAATTATAGCAGAGAAGGTAAGACAAGTTCATCATGTGTTGGCGGATGTCATAACAACGATGGACCTTGCTGTCGATATCTCCCCATCGCTGTCACGCGCAGAAAAGGCCAAATATGAGCAGTACTGGCGAGAAGCACATCTAAAAGCCATCCAAGACTTGCAAGAATCTTTGGTTTGTTTATCGCAGCCGACGGAGAAGGTTCATTTGCCATGTGTGGTGGTCCCGCTGGAAAAACATATGCCGCGCTAGAGGTGGTTTTGCCTGTGTCATAGGCAAGGGGCATAGTTGTATAACGCAACTATGCCCCTTGTTTTGTTTCTGAAATTTTACGTCACATGCACAGCTAGAAATTTGCAAAATGGTTTGTTATTTATAACTAGTTAGCCGCAGCGTCATGTCGCTTTTTAGTGGAGAGCTTGACAACTGTACGTTATTCCATCTGCTCCGTACGCAATTGTAACCAGAGCAAGGGTAACAACATTGCAATGAAGACAATGACAACTGGCCCTAACGCGTGTAATGTATTCCGTAGTACATTCGCGCCAGGCAACAAACCTATGCCATACAAAATATAGGCCGACAGACCAAATATAGTCGCCCACAGCATGCTCCGCACTAGCGTGTGACGTGGTAAGATCCAAATTTGTACAATCAAAAGCAAACTAAGCGTAATTATAATTGTTAGAAGCGCAACCGCCAGCGTAATTAAATTGACGCGGCGTCCATCTTCAAGCGCAATAAATGGTTGCTCCTGTGGGGGCGGCTTGTCGCCTCCAGCCGTTGGTGATGGATTCTCTATTGCCGTCGATGCTGTGGGCGCGATGGTTGGTGTTGGAATTGAGGTAGGCGGTAAGATCGTAGGCTCGGCTTGTATGGTGAGTTCAAGCGGCGCACCGGTAGTGGCGGCTGCACTATTGGCTTCGATCCGCAATAACCCCATCTGATCAATCGTTAGATCGCGATTGGCAAACCCGTTGCGCGTGCCCGCCGGCTCAATGGCTATGGGCGCTGGATTGCCTTGATACTGCACTTGAAATACAACATTCGTTCCATCTGGCACTGGGTGACCGTTGAGGTCTAAGATCGGGCCAACTCGAATGCGAACAACATCGCTGGCGCGCAATGCTGGCTCGGTATCGCCATCATCGGTAATTAATAATCCTTGATCACCTAACAATAATTGCAATTCGATCTGGCGATTCGGATCTGGTTGTAGGCGTTCCTGCAAGTTGCCAAAACGGGTGCCTGGTACATCGACGGGTGGCGCACCGGTGGGTGGATAGCTATGAAAAAGCGCACGCACCGCGCTTTCGAGCGACTTTTGTGTTTTGCTGTAAACGCCATAATAGGCCGTCAACTTGCTGATCTCAGTTGCGTCCAAAAAATAGGGTGCATGCAGCGCCAACACGATCACATGTTTGTTGCTTAGTTGATCATTCCGCTGATTCAAAAATTGTTTGACAACGACGCTGCTCTGTTCGTGCGCTGCATTTACATCGAGCATTGCAAAAATCAACCAATTCGATTCTTCGATCCAGCGCTCAGTTTTAGCGATTTTGTCTAAATTTTCGCTTGGCTGCTCGGCATCCTGTCCATCAATCACTGGTGCTAGATCTGGCAAAGGTGTTGCCGCGTTGGGCGTCGTTGTCAGTGTTGTCGCCGCCGTGGCTTGTACGGCCTCATTGGCATTCAATACGTCAGCTAACTCTTCAAAAGTCAAGCTGACAATTTGATCCGAACGCAATTGCCCAGTTGCGTTGGCCCCATATAGCTTGTCCATGATATTCGCGATTTCGTCAGGGCCAAGCGCCGCATCGGTGGTGCATTCGCTACATTCGCGTAGCAAACGGCTGTCGCTAAAAATCAATAAGCGATCAGTTGCTTCGGGGGCCGCCGGTAGCGCATCAGTGGCTAGATCTGTATCTGGATAGAGAATGGTGATCGACTCGCGCGCTACTTGCTCCATTACCTTATCGGCTTCTGCGCGGTGCTCCCCTTGCAATATCTCTAATGCAGATGCGTTGACTAACACTTTTGTGAGGGGAATCAAGGACGGGGCTAATTCATTCGTCGCAGTGGATGTTTGAATATTCGTAGCTGCTAATGCCGCGACCGCGTCCTCTTCGGTTCGATATAAGTTTAACTTTAGACGCAAGATGCGGCGTAAGGATTGGTCGACATGGGCGGCAAAATCTGGGTCGGTGGTATACCGATCTTTAAAGAAGGTAACCGTCTCCATAATGTGCTGCTTTTCCGTCGCCCACTCTTCTGCTAATTCTGATTCGTGCAGATAGAGAAGATCATGGCCAGCAGTGAAGGCATCGTAAGCCACGCGCTGATGGGGATATTCTTGTAATGTTGCTTCGTAATAGCGGCGAATTGCAGGCGCGCCCAGAGCATCACTCATCAGAATGCCGCTGGATCGCCACTTGACAAATTGAGGCTGCGTGAGCAAATTATCCAAATCCTGCGCCAAGCTAATGGGCAGACCACGGCCTGGACTGTTGCGTTGGAGCGCACTGTAGCGCGTATGGGCCGACATCATCCCATCTGTCGCGCCGACATCACCATCTTGGGCAAGAATGGTGGAGGCTCGCCGTGTAACGCCAAAAAATGGATAGAGATCGACGCGTTGCAATTCGGCAATTTCTTTTTGTACCGTAGCTATCTCCTGATCGGGGAGCCGATCGATATTGCCCTGGCCAGGAAAATGGCGAGCAATTGTTGCTACACTGCCATCACTGCCTTCATGAACGCCTGCAATATAGGCGCGTCCCATCTGGCTAACCCAGTAGGGATTGCCGCCAAATGAATGGACACCCTGCGCACCTAAAGCATCGGTGCGCGGTAGATCTACAACATCCAAATTAGGACCCAACAAAAGATTGATCCCGACTGCACGGAGCTCTCGCCCGACAATCTGTCCGACCTGACGCGTCAAGTCTGGATTCCAGGTCGCGCCCAGTGCCATCTGGGTAGGCAAGGCTGTAAAATCGCGACGCAAGGCCGTTGCAGGCAGATCATCTCCCATTTGCTCGACAGCTAGTAAGAGAGGAATGAAAGCCGGATCATTCGCCTTTTGTTCTGTATCGATCAGGCTAGAAAGTGACCACTGCTGATCTGATAAAGGTTGCAATGCTTGTTCGGCAGATAATTGGATGCCATTCGCCAGCGCCTGTAACTGATTGGTTAGGCTAGCAACCTGTTGCGCAGTGCGCTCACCTTTGGCGTTGCTAAAGTTGCGCTGCTGTGGGCTAAGTACGATGCCGCCAATGCGATAGGTGTTAATCAGTTCGGCAATATCACCGTCAAGACTTGTATCGTTACCTTCAAATGTAATGACAAAAAGCTGCCCAACCCGTTCGATTGGGGACATGTTGGCGATTAGTGCGTCGATTTGGGTATCCAGTAGCGCATCTGCTGGGGCAATATCGCTGGCCGAGTCTGTGGGCGTCCGCAACGGAGTTACAGACGGCAAGGCTACAGGCGACGTAACCACTGGCGACGTAACCACTGGAGAAATGGTAACGGGTAACGTTGTAACTGTGGATGTAATGACCGGTGACGTGATGACCGGTGACGTGATGACCGGCGACGTAATGACCGGTGACGTAATGACCGGTGACGTAATGACCGGTGACGTGATGACCGGTGACGTGATGACGGTTGTTGTTACAAGTGATGATGTAACCGTACGCGTTGTCAGCGTAGTTTGGGCGTGTGCAAGCCCTGAGGATGAAGTTAATAGTAGCACAAAGCTAAGCAGTAAGCGATGCGCTTCCCACAGTCCTACTCGACAGCGAGCAGCTTGTTTTAGATGAAAATTTAAATGTTGATATAGATAGATAAACAAAGTGATCTTTTGTAAATTGAAATAAACGTTTGATCATCCCCTGTCTGAAAAACTTACGCGACTGTGATCGCTTTTCCAAAAGCAGGTGCATGTCACGAATAGAGTATTGATTCGGTCTTTGAATGGCCAATAGGTTAGACGAGCTGGTTAGATAAATGAGTTTATCAGATAAAAGATGCTTTAACTATATGCCTTTGCTTTCAGGAGCCTTACAACTCTCAACTTTCAATTGCCTATGGCGCGTTATCGGCAGAAGGTTCCAATCGAAAATTGTTCACAGAACCGAGCGTGTTAAGACCGTAGGTAGGGTAAAACGGGTATTCATGCGTAAGAAGAGTTATTAAAGCATCGCCATCGTAGGTTTCACCATCAATTTTACCATCAAATGGTGATAGCTGAATTAAATAAATTATGCTAGGCTCTACTACGTTCTACTATGCAATCATACAATTCATTACGAAAACGTCCAAATTGCCTATAGACCTCGCGTGCTAGCCTATTTTGATAAATCCTGGATTCCCGCTATACTTGTTTGGAATTCTATATTAGAAATTTTATGTTTGCCCAAGGTGAGATCGCAACTACATTGCAAAGTGAATGTAAGATTTAATATGCCAAAAGCATAGTATGATGATGTAGGGTCGCGCTGACCCAAATACGTCGATTTTGAGGGAAGTTATGTGCAATTTTGAACCAACTGGGTCAAATGGTGAGCAACCAGATGATCGTAGTAACATACCTGACAAAGCGCCTGCTGCACCCCAGAAGCCATTTTTGAGCGCTGTCTTTCAAGAGATTATTCAGGTCGTGCTGCCTGCTTTATTGTTGGCTGTAACCGTTCACCTCTTTTTAGCACAAGCCACTGTAGTCTTTGGACAAAGTATGGAGCCGAATCTTTCGGCCTATCAACGTCTAATCATCGATAAGATTAGCTATCATTTTCGCTCTCCTCATCGCAATGACATTGTTGTCTTGAAGGTGCCAACAATGGATGAATTGCTCGTTAAGCGCATTGTGGCCTTGCCGGGCGAAACAGTTAGGATTGAAAATGGTATCGTTTATATCAACAACGAGCCACTACCAGAGTTGTTTGACCATGACCAATCTCCTCAAAATATGGAGACGCAAACTTTAGGCCCCTTGCAGTATTTTGTGCTGGGAGATAATCGTGGCAACAGCAACGATAGTCGCGTCTTTGGTCCGATCGATCGGGAATATATTGTTGGCCGTGTCTGGGTGCGGTATTGGCCATTAAACCAGTTTAAGTATTTCTAAGTTTTCATGAACTCCAGACGGTGGAGTAACGTTACTAAAATAATTGTCACGGCCGCGCTGGTTATTCTAGCAATCGTGTTCGTGGTGGTATTTCGGGCGATGATCTCTCCTACGATCGTCGCCTTTTTGCTTACTTTCATCCTCAGCTATCCTGTCAATTGGATTCAGCGCCAAACAGGTTGGGCGCGCGGCACCACGATTGCTGCCCTTTATGGTCTCATCCTGGCCTTAGTTGCTCTCACCCCTGCACTGCTCTTTCCACGGTTGGTCGCGCTCTTTTTGTCGCTGCGTACAGCATTAGAAGAATTGATTGCGAGCTTGCAGACTACGGCTGGTCCCGTTTTTATCTTTGGTGGCTACCAGTTATCTGTCGATAATGTACTGCAACAAATTGGTGATGCCTTGCAGAATATCTTATTGCTGGCAACGGCCAATCCGATGTCGATTTTGCAAGGCGTGACAAATGGCGTTTTGATCGTTGTTTATGTACTTGTTGTCAATTTCTGGCTACTAAAGGACTTACATACATTACAACGGTTGGCTATCCGCATGGTGCCGGCCAATTACCAGGAGGATATGCGCCGGCTCGGCCAGGAACTGGGCGAAGTTTGGCAAGCATTTCTGCGTGGTCAACTCTTTGTCTGTTTGGCGATGGGCTCGATCACGTGGGTTGCATTAGTCATCATTGGTATGCCCAATGCCGGTGGTTTAGCGCTGTTGGCTGGGGTGATGGAATTTTTGCCATCTGTGGGCCCCGGCATCAGTGGGACAATCGGTACTGCGGTGGCTCTCTTTCAGGGATCAACCTGGTTGCCCGTTGGTCATGTCACATTCGCCATCATTGCTCTGATCATTTATTCGATCACTGCCCAAATCGAGAATATCTATCTGGTCCCCAATCTGTTAGGCGGGCGCGTTAAGTTGCATCCAGCCGTTGTGTTTATCGGCACGATCAATGCCACCATCGTCTTTGGCGCACTGGGCGTTTTGTTGGCTACGCCTGTTATTGCAAGTGCACGAATTATCTTTTCCTATCTCTACCATAAACTCGTTGATCTGGATCCTTTCGAGTCTACCGGTCCGCAACAAATAGGCGTGCGGATCCGTGGCTTGATTGGGGGGCGCAAGATCGAGGCCCTTATCTTTGAACTTGATGGTACATTGACTGGCTTGGATTTAGGGCTGGCTGAGTGGGCGAGCACGCACTTACCTTGGTTGGATCGCGCTGTAACCCCGGCGCAACGTCAAGCTATTGCCCGCTGGTTGATGGTTCGATGCGAAGGGACAATCAACTTTGTGATTAGCCAACTGGGGCGGCTGCAATTGAACCACGATTTGAAGCGTGTATTACCGATGCTCGATCGGTTGCGGGGTTTTACACCTGTGGAGCAGATGACGCTGTTACCTGGCATGGCAGAGACACTCCGCGAACTGGCAGGTCGCTATCAATTAGGGCTGGTTTCGACCCGTGATTGTGACGCGGTAGAAAAATTTCTGGCCCACGCTGGTCTTGCCGATTTGTTCGATGTCGTAGTGGGGCGTGAAGATGTACGCAATCTGTTGCCACACAGCGAAAGTTTACTTGTGCTAGCGACAAGATTAAATGTTGACCCCAATCATATATTGATCCTGAGCGATACAGAGATTAACCTGCGTGCCGGTCGTGCCATGGAAATGGCAACCGCTGGCGTTCTGTGGGGTCTGGGCCGTGAGCCTGAACTGCAAGAAACAGATCTCATATTACCTACAACCTTTGACTTGCTTGAATGGTTGTAGGTAAAGCGTATTTTGCTCTATAGTCGTCGGCTTATGGTAATCAGTTGATTGTATGCCAACTTGCATGCTTACCAGACTGTCAAGCATAAAATACAATTATTGATGGCAGCCCTCAGAAAATCTATGCTAAAGTGTGGACTATGAACTGGAGAAAAGTTGCACAGTTGGCTTTGGTGCATGTGGGGGTAACGATTACCGTCGTGCCTATCACTGGCACACTGAATCGGATTATGATTGCTGACCTCCATTTGTCGGCGTTGCTGGTAGGCATATTGGTTGCGTTTCCGTATTTGCTCTCCCCTTTGCAAGTGATTATGGGCAATTGGGCAGATAGTAACCCTGTATGGGGGCGTCATCGTTCGCCTTGGATGGTGCTGGGCGGCTTAATGGCTGCATTTGGTGGCTATTTGGCTCCGCACGCTGTTTTCTTGTTCGAGGAGAATTTTGTTATAGGGCTTGTGCTGTCTATGCTCACGTTTACCGTCTGGGGGGTTGGGGTCAATATGGCTTCTGTAAGTTACCTTTCCCTGGTGAGTGAATTAAGTGTAGAAGACCCACGCTGGCGCAACCGTTCGATCAGTGCGATGT
This sequence comes from Caldilineales bacterium, assembly GCA_038247295.1. Taxonomy (GTDB): domain Bacteria; phylum Chloroflexota; class Anaerolineae; order Caldilineales; family Caldilineaceae; genus JAPLGZ01. The sequence continues at coordinate 14,550 of JBBRVA010000005.1, forward strand.
GGACTACGATGATCGTTTTTATCATTGTCACTTCAATCGTTCTGTCGCGCATGTTAGACCCGTACAGCCGCGAGGCGTTATACACGGCATTTGGCGCCGTTTGGATGGTGGCCTGTTTCCTGATTTTGGTAGGATCCAGTGGCATAGAGCCGGCGTCCAAAGCTGGTCGGCGTGCAAAACATACCGCAGATAATCCATTAACTGCATTTCGCTTGCTGACCGATAATCCTTCGGCACGCCGTTTCTTCGTCTATTTGCTGGTCGTATTGGCAAGCTTCTATGCGCAAGATGTGGTCTTGGAACCCTATGGCGCTCAAATTCTGGGTATGTCAGTTGCCATGACCACACGGCTGACGACCGTGTGGGGAACGGGGTTGCTGATAACGTTGATCGGTGGCCTGTTGATCGTCCGTGCGATTGGTAAAAAGCGCAGTGCAAACTTGAGCGCTGTTGTTGCCGCGATTGCTTTCGTTTTTATTATTGTTGCCGGTATCATGCGCGATGAGCGTGTTTTCATTGGGGCAGTTTTGCTGTTGGGTCTAGGCAATGGCTTAATGACCATGAGCAATCTAAGCTTTATGTTGGATATGAGCATTCCACAAGCGGCTGGTTTATATATGGGTGCTTGGGGCGTGGCAAACTTTGCTGGGCGCGCTATCGCAACGATCGGCAGTGGCTTTCTGCGCGATAGTATTCACCAGGTAACGGGTAACTTATTGGCCAGTTATGTGACAATTTTTAGCCTGGAAGCGATCGGGCTGTTGACGACAATTTGGTTGTTCCGTAAAATTTCTGTCGCCGAGTTCCAGCGTGACGCCAATCTGCGCATCCACGAAGTCCTAGCATTGGCTGGTGACTAAGGATTTTGTTATGAAAAATACTACGATTCACGAGATGAGGCGTGATTATGTTGAAAATATTAATTAGTTATGATATGCAACCAGGCAAAGAGCGCGAATGCCAGGATTATTTAGTCAATAAGTTGGCGCCGGGCCTGGCAAAATTAGGATTTCGTATCTCTGAAGTCTTGTATACGATGTGGGGCGAATCGCCACAAATTCTCAGCGGCGGTGTGGTTGAAAATCTGGAACAGGCACAAAAGATTTTTCAATCCAGTTCCTGGGAAAAATTATCCGACGGGATGGAAGCGCTCACCGAAAATTTTAAGGTACGCGTGGTCAGACCGCACAGCGAGAATTAAGGGCTAACTTACCACTGTAGCTTATCGGTTCACCTGGGCAGCTTTGTTCGTTAGAAACTTTTGCTTGCAACCTGGGGTTGTGAGTTGGAATTCTGAAATGTCTAGATCCCAAAACGAAAAAAAGCCATTGGCATTGGTGGTTTTTTTAGAAAATATAGGTCACATTCATGGTTTGCGGCTACCCAAGCTAGCCATGAATGTGATCGACTTTGTGACTGAAGAATACGCCAAACTATTACTGCGTCTATTCGGCGCCTATCAGCGTTACAACCGAGTTATCATATTAGAAGATGAAGACGCTAATGGTCCCGCTCTCGTCCAAGCGCTTACAGGCGCCAGCCGTACTCACCAGGTAGATATATTGCTCTTGGTGCATGGTAACCAGGGCTGTTTGGTGGGCCACCAGGGCAAGCAAATGGTCGGTGCGGAGACCTTTGCCCCTTTGATTAGGGCATATCAACAAGATCCAGCTTTGCTTGATCTGCGTATGGTATACGGATTAAATTGTTATGGTCTCAGTTTGGCTCAGACGTGGATCGCGCTAGGCGCCCAAGCGGTCAATGGGGCAGTTGGGGTCAATTGGTTGCCAGAACCTAGCCTCTCAGTCTTTCTCTATCAGTGGCTGCACGGACGGCCTTATAGCCAGGCGGTAAGAAGTAGCAATCAACGGGCAAATCAAGTCTGGCGTCGGATATTAAAACCAGACGTGCAGGGCAAGGATCATGCTTGGCTACAGAGTAGCCGCCAAGTGATATTTGGGACGCGTGATGTTACTATCAATTCATAAGTAAACTAACTGGCATCATGGCGATTCGCTATGCCTTGACCAATTTTGCTGTGTAAAAAGACCCGAAGGCGACAAAGCCTTCGGGTCTTTTATGTCAACTTGTATTCTGCAAATTGTTAGCGGTTGTCAACATATATTCAAAATCAACCGCCACTCTGCTAGGGTTTTGTCGCTTTTCGATAGGTTAGGTAGTAGCTGACATGAATCCCATAGTTGCGTTGTTCAATACTACCCATGCCGGCGCCATGCAAAATATCGCTAGCCATTCCTTCTACTTTAACATTATACGCATAGCCAGCGGCGTACATCTGAAAATTAAACCCATAATCTGGTGGTGCTTTGTCCTCTGTGGGCCCTGTAGTGGCGCCTTCACCCCACCAAACTGTCACTGGATGGCCAACAATCCGGTTGCCGTTTTCGTCTAACAACTCAACATAAATATGATGGGTGCCACCCGCCTCTGCTTCATTGGCCCAGCGCGCCTCTACCAGCCGCCAATAGGGTTGACCAGATGGTACATTCGCTTCTTCAACAGTTACCCCTAATTGATCGAGCCGTGGGTCCCATGCGCGTGGCGCAGGTGCGGCGGCGGCCACAACTAGTTCGGGCGGTGGTGCCTCAAGTGGCGCTGCTCGGGCCGCAAATTCCTGCGTCTGTGCTTGTAACTGGGGTTGTTGCAGGTCCGACGGTGCCATAGTGGGCATCAGCGTTGCCTCAGCGGCCATTGCAATGGCCACCGGTGTACCACTAGCAACCATGGGCGTATTAGTCGGCATTGGCGTGTAGGTAGGCGTAGGCGGTGCTTCACTATCGGCCGCCGCTAGGGCCTGGGCCATATCGCCATCTAATGCGGCGACATCGTAACTGCCTAGCGAATAAACCGCCGCCAAGGCGCGCGATGTAATTGATAAAGATGTGCCATTAGCGACGCTGGTTCCACTGATCAAGCTGATCAGAACCGAAGGAACAACTACGCCGATGATAAAGAGGATCAGCAGAATGATCAAGGCCAGACGCAGTTTTGCGCCCCCACTCAAACCTGCAAACCAATCCGCAAAGCCTGTCCGCTCCTGAGATTGAGCAGTGCGCGCGCCAGCCCGTTGGCGGCGTGATGGTGCGCCGGGTGGGGGGATAACTGCTGGCTCGTAGGGAGCCATGGCGGTGCCGCCTGGTGCATCTGTAAAGCGTTGGCTGAGAATACGGCTAATATTGATCGCCAGGCTTGGGTAGCGAGTGACCAGAGTATCGAAATCTTTCTTATTCAACATCCAGACGTCGGCATCGGTTTCCGCAAAGGCAGTTGAATTACGTGGCTGGTTGGTTAGTAAGGAACGTTCACCAAAGGCTTCGCCTGGGCCGACTATCCAATTGCCGCCATTCAAGGGTTGAATGCGCACTTGGCCTTTTTCTAATAAGTAAAGCGCATCAGCCGGGCTGCTAGCACGGTAGATCTGCTCTCCAGCCCGAAAGCGTGTGGGGCGTAGATGCTGGATCACCTGTTTCATGTCGGTTGGATTTAGATCGGCCAGTAATTGAAAACTACGAAAACGATCTTCACTGCGATCAATTTGGTCGGCTGATAAGCGGTTGGCGAGTCCTTGGCTTAGAGCCTTACCAATCGCCGGATGGTGTACGGCCAAGTCATCAAGATCGGCTTTGTAGAGAATCCACAGATTGGTATTACGAGTGGCGGTGGCATCTTCAGTGCGGATCAGTCCACTAAATAAGCTCATTTCGCCAAAAAAGCCATTGGTGCCAATGCGGGCTTTTTCTTCAACGACACCGTTGGGATTCTCTTCGGTCAGTTCAATTTCACCGCTTTCAATCAGATAAAGAGCGTCACCGGCTTCGCCAATTCGGTAAACACGCTCGCCAGCAGGCAAGTGTTGCAATACCATGCGCTGCGCAATGGCCTGCATACTTTGCGGCGGTACTTCGGAAAAGAGGGGCATTTGGGCCAGGCGTAGCACGGCTTGGGTCTGGTCCGCCTTGCCCAACCGCGAACGCACGTTGCGGCCCAAACTGCGGCGCAGGCCGGGATTGCGACTGTTCACTGCTTGAAAGTTTTCTACCGGCAGCACCCACAACAGGCTTTCATCTGTTGCAATGGCTGTACTCGTATATGGTTTATTAGTCAGGAGCGCTAACGCGCCTAAGATGGCGCCTGCTTGGAGTTGTTGCGGCTCTTGCTCGGGCGAGTTCGCTTCAGGACGCAATTCGAATCCGCCGCGTTCAATGATAAACAGCCCCGCCGACATTTCGCCTGCTCGGTAGAGGGTTTCATTGGCGTTGATGGGCCTTGGCTGTAATTGGTTGGCGATTGCTTGTAATGTGTTGCGCGGTAGACCGCTCAATTCTGTGGTGCGCGCCAATCTTTGCACCAGGTAATCTTCCATCTGCGCCAGCAAGCTACCAAAATTTTTGCTCAACTGGATCCCAATGGCCGGATGTTGCAGAACCAATTCGCGTAATTTTCGATCGGGCAGCTTCCAGAAATCAAGATCAGAGACGCTAACTGTGTTCACATCCTGGGTTGCGCCACGAAAGAGTGTTGCATCGCCGATAAGACTGCCTGGACCCAACGCGGCCAGGTTATGCCCGTTTTCGGTCGTAAGGCGAACAAATCCTTTTTCAATTAGGTAGAGGGCTTCGCTCTGATCGCCGGCTTTGAACAAAACCGAATTGCTCGGGCAATGAGCGGCGACAAAACTCTCTGCCAAAACCTCGAGCTCGCGATCTGCTAGGCCCATAAAGGTCGGTGCAAACTTAATCAGGTCGTTTCTCACAAAGTCTCCCTGCCATCAAAGCATCATGTACTTTGTTATTGGGTGCTGGGTTATCGAACCTATCTGAAAATTGATATAGGCAAAGACCACCGGTCTACCAACTGAGTGGTCATTGCGATTTTCGGATAGCTTTTAGTAGCGTCGTTTAAAGGTCACAGTCCAACTGTAGTGACCATAGCAGCCCGTTTGGTCGACAAAACTTTTGCAACTTGCATCATCGGTACAAAAATTGCCCTTAATCAGGTCCTCGTAGGAGATTTCCCACGGTTTCGTCGAGAGATTGTACACTTCGTCACTCGTGACTTCACGTCCATCGGCGTCACGAATAATTTTTACCGCCTGACCACCACCCAAGACAAATTCAGTCATGCCATCGCCCTTGCCTTGGGCACCAGTCACATAAACTTCTTGTGCGCCATAAATTGCCTGGACTGCGACACCATTTAACAGACCGCCATTGGCATCTAGGACACGGACTCTTAGTTCACGTCCCTGTCCGCAAGTAACCGAAGGACCGTTAAGCTGGCCGCCATTTTCAACGACATCCCACAAATGTTTCTCGATCACGAGAAAGTCGTTGCCGCTGGTGGCCGGTGCTGGCACAGCTGTTGGTTCGCCTTCTGCTACGACTGATGTCGGTGCAACAACTTCTGTGGGGGCCGGGGTTGGCGCTTCTACGACAGGCTCTGGTGTTGCTGTGGGTGGTGGTGGTGCAATGTTAGTGGCTAAGGCAACAGTTGTTGTATCACCCGACGCTTCGACCAATGGACCATAGACCCATCCCTGTTGTCCGGTCGCCAGTGTAACCTGCCACCAATCTCCTGTCTCATTTTTACCAATAATCGGTGCCGCAATGCCAGTTTCCAGCCCACCAACGACATCGTAATTGGTGCCCGGTCCACTGCGCACATTCGCCAAATCGATCGCTTTGGCCATCGGTTCTGTAGACGGTAATTCCGCCACCACCGTAGGCGTGATAATTAGGGCTGCGGCTGTCGTTGTTACAGCCGTGCTGATCGTGGCCGTATTGGACAGTGTTGATGCTGGATCGGCACTCAACGTTGATGTTGTAACGCTGACGGCCGCGACTTGGTTGACCGCGATGCTAGTTTCGGACGTTAAAGGGTTGGATGGCGCGACAGGCTGAGAGTTAAGTGCCGTCTGCGATTCGGTGATCGTTGACGCGACTTGGGCTGAAGGTGCAAGGGCCGCATTCGCTGTATTTACGCTCTCTACTAAATTGTGCTGAGTTGCAAAACGGCTAATTGGTTCTGATTGTAATCCCATATCACTAGCCAAGCGTACAAGAGCCATCATCGCATCTTGATCACTGTTTTCAGCTAGCACACTTTCTGTCACATAGACCAACCACTGGATCGGGTTAGCTACATCGACTGCATTGAGTGCTGTTTGGGCTTGGGCTAAATCATTGCTTGCTTGATAAGCCAACGCAATTTGTTTGGTGCTGGCAACCAGGTCTTCATTTTTGCTAGCCGATGTTTCTGGTCCACAAGCGGCCAACAACAGGACGATCAGCAATAATGGTAAGCTGAGAAAGCGCCTGAGCCTAAGCTGTTTGAGTGGACAAAACTGTAAGCTAGTACGTGGGCTGGGGAGGGAAGAGTGGGTGGAAGCGAGACGCGAATGGTTTGTGTTGGAAATAGACATTGGAATCATCAATAAATAGTTCCGGGCTCACAGCGTGAGCATCGCCGATTTGACATGACCAATGTGGCATTTTGCCAATTGAACACTGTCGAATCTTACCTTGGATAACGTAAGGGGACTTGTTTGCGATGCCTGACCAGTCAGATTGAACAGAAGCGTGACATTCGGTAGAGACTGAAACTTAGGTGAGAGAATCAGCCCTGAAACCGAGCAGCACGATGCGTCTGAAAACCATGATGGGATTGTAAAGGCACTTGCATGAAGTTTTCCGGACGGCTATCCCTGTTATAATTGACAGCGGCTGAGTTATCCGAAACACACCAGGTCGTAAAAATTGATAAAATTTATTGATAAAATTTAATCAACAAGTTTTAATGGTGTATATGCGCCAACTGTACTACTTATCAACCGAGCAACCGCCACAGTGTTTCACTATAGTGGTTAACTATAACAGTGGCAAACTGCAGTCAACTATTTATCATTTCCTCTTCTATCTGTTATATGTTTCTATTTGCTCTATGTAGTATGTTATATACTATAGTAGCAATTTTAACACTAGCAATTATAACAATCCAGTGCCGAAGGAGAGAGTCGAACTCACACGGGTTACCCCACACGATTTTGAGTCGTGCGCGTCTGCCTGTTCCGCCACTTCGGCTTAAGCTGTGGCTTATTCTATAATTGCCTTACATCAACAAGTATACAGACCGAACGCAGAATCGTCAAATGCGCGCCCTGTATTTTAGAGAAAACGATTTCATAGGCGTTTGTAGATCCTGCTACAGCAGAATGAACCAGATAAAACAGCGATTACGGCTTATCAAGATACGATTTAGCTGTGTTAGTATCTACATACGATGACCATACGAGATGCAAACGTAGTTCGGATGGATATCAGCAATTACCTATCGTAGCTTCTCTAGTAAGAGCATATGCAATTGTAATACGGTATAACCGTATCACTCATTTATCAGCTTGAGTGTTACAATTACTTTGCAAGCATAAATGTGGCTGTTACAAGCAGCGTAGATGATGACACTGAACGCGGAACTTTCTTTACTAATGCACTTTTTGTTTATACTAAAATAATCCTTGCGCTAAATAAAATAGTCGGAACATAAGCTTCCCTGCCCAATATTCGTTTAGAAACCGGCTTTATGCATTATGGATGAACAAACCGCAATTTCGCGTGCGTTGCAAGGCGAAACCAACGCTTTCAACCACCTTGTCCTTACCTATCAAAACTTAGCCTACAGTGTTGCATATCGGGTGTTACAAAATGAGAATGCGGCGGCGGATGCCGTGCAAGAGAGCTTTATCAAGGCATACCGTGCGTTGCCCAGTTTTAGTGGTGGCAGCTTCAAAAGCTGGTTGACGCGTATTGTGGTCAACACCTGCTACGACATGTTGCGTGTGCAGCAGCGCCGCGCCACCGACAGTCTGGACGAGCTGCCCGTTGAACATGAATATATCCCCGCCCTGGTCGACCATACAGAAGGGCCCGAAGCCCACGCCGAACGCATGGAATTGAACGGTTGGATTGAGCAGGGTCTGCGTGCGTTACCAGCTGACCAGCGTACGGTGTTGGCGCTGTGTGATATTCATGGTTACGCCTATGAGGAGATTGCCGAAGTGACCGGGCTACCGATGGGCACCGTCAAATCCCGCATTAGCCGCGCCCGCACTCGCCTGCGCGATTACTTACTCCAAAAACCGGAACTATTACCGTCCACTTTCCGTCCTTATAACGGATGATTCACCCGTTGATTGATGATTCACCCATTCGACCGGCATTATTCAGATAGAAGATACTCATGACATCATCGCGTTATCCACAAATCACGGATGAGCTCCTGTCGGCCTACATCGACAATCAAGTAACTGGTGACGAAAAGGCTTTGATCGAGGCGGCGGTCATCGAAGACCCAATGCTTGCCTGGCAACTGGAGTCATTGCGTTACACGGTGGATCTGTTGCACACGTTGCCACAGCTTGCTTTGCCACGCTCTTTTGTCTTATCGGATGCGCAACTGCTTGACGGCGCTGTATCAATGCCTGCTTTGGCTGAGCCGGCTCGGATGCGGGCTGCCACCGCGCGACGAGCACCGCGGTCCGCACCCGAGCCGGGTGGCTTTTGGGTGGGCTGGCGCAACTTCTGGCAGGTGGGAAATCTTTTCTTGCGCAATGCCGCCGCAGCCAGCCTCGCGATATTTCTGGTTGTATCAGTGGGTGGTGCAGTATTGCAATCACAGTTGCCAACGAGCGCTCAGGTTGCTATAGTTTCAGAAGCATCTGAATCTGTACCACAACCAACTATCGCAACGGCTGCACCTACCGCCAGCGGGGCGCAAGCTGTAGCCTTGGTCCAGACGACCACAACGCAAGCGACCTCAAATGCAGAAACGAGCCGCGAGGAAGCAGTGAGTATGGAAAAACAAGTGGAGGGCCAAACCCAGACTGTTGACGGCAGTGCTCCTCCCACTGAAGTGACACCACTCTCGTCTGCGAATCGTACTCTGCCCGCTGATAGTGTACAAGCTCTAGCACAAGCAGGACCTGCTGCGGCCACAGATCTTGCTGGCGGGCAAGGTGGGAACGCAGCAATGCCGCCCGATGCCCCCATGGGAGGTGAACTGGCTGATTCCCCTGGTAGTCAGCCGGGTAATCAGGATTTGGCCCCGCCAGAACCCCGTGCGCAGCCATCGCAAGCGGCCATCGCTGCGGCATCTGTGGGTAGCGCCGATTCATTTTCGACGGCTCGCTCTGCGGTCGTAACGAATCTAGTGGCAACCGAATCTGTTACCGCTGCGGATACCGTCTCTGCGACGGTAGTAATCTCCTCTTCTACGGCCGTTTCATTGACAGAATCGTCTATCGTATCTGCACCGGTCATGTCCTCGTTGGCCAGTGAGACGGATGCTGTAAGCGCGACTCTTTTTTATAGCGCACCGATAGCAGAGGCGGCAATCCAGCCCACATCAAATGCAACAGCCGTGCCGACGAATGAATCTAACGGCGCACGCTACCAACCAAGTGTTGATAGCAATGTTGTTAGTAACCCTTTATCTTTGTTGCGAAATTTTCAGTTTGCGAGCGCTTTGGCCGCCCTCTTTTTGGGCGTGCTTTGGTGGCGAAGTCGCTCGACAAGCCCAGCGACCCGCTAGATTGTGACCTGATTTATGCCTGAATTACCCGAAGTTGAAACCTATGTCCGCGAATTAGAACCTTTGCTGCTTGGGCGGCAGGTTGTTGCTGCGCAGGTCACCTGGCCACGCACCATTGCCACGCCAGATGCGGTTGCATTTGTGCATGCCGTTGTCGGGCAACGCTTTACAACCTTTGACCGACGGGGCAAGTATATGCTTTTGGGTTTCGCAAGTGGCGATACCTTGGTTGTCCATTTGCGCATGACGGGCCATCTATATGTGCAAGCGGCGGATGTTGTGCCAGACAAACATACGCATGTCGTGATGGAGTTAGACGATGGCCGGCGGTTGCACTTTCAAGATTCGCGCAAATTTGGTCGCATCTGGTTGATTCCGTCGTCGGAAGGTGTCGTACAAAAATTAGGCCCCGAACCATTGGGCCCAGGATTCACCGTTACAGGCTTTGCCGAACGAGTGGCGCGCCGCAAAGCAAGCATTAAAACGCTGCTGCTTGATCAGTCGATTGTCGCGGGTGTGGGGAATATCTATGCCGATGAATCGCTCTTTGCGGCTGGGATTCATCCTGCACGCGCCGGGGGAGATTTGAGCTATGAAGAGTTAACCAGGTTGCATGCTGCCATTCGTGCGGTTTTGCAACGGGCCATTCAACTCAATGGCAGCAGTTTGGGCTCCAGCCGCGTCCAAAATTATCTGCGGCCGACCGGCGAACCGGGTGGATTTCAAGATGAGCATAAGGTCTATCAACGCACTGGCCAAGCCTGTGTTCAATGCGCCCATCCCATCGAACGGATCGTGCTAGGCCAGCGTAGTACACATTTCTGTCCTCAGTGTCAGAAGTAGTAATTGCTAAAGGGTAAGTAGCGCGTAAATATTGTTTAGCTATCATTGGAGACCAGGCATTAATTACCAATTACTATTCATTACCCCTGTTGATGCTTCGCCTCTAGAAACTGACGACGCAACTCGGCTTCGCGTTCGTCGGCCGCCTGTTTGCCATCTTCGAGCGCTTGATCCCAGCGCGAACGATACTGGGCATTAAATTGCGTGTCGCGCGCCGGACCAAACAGATAGTTGATGACGACGCCGACCGCTGTGCCCAATACGGCGCCAATCACAAAGTTTGAAATTTTACCCATTGTCTATCATTCCCTTTGAACTCCGTCTATCCACTACGTTTCAGTGGTCGGTTAGCTGTTGGTCATCATAGCTATCCACCGTCACGGGTTTATGCTGAATGACTGATCACTTTAAAGCCGGTCACCCAAACCATCCACGTCTTTTTTGACGTTGCAGTTGGATTAATTGCACCACCTGCTGCTGCAGTGCACTGACTGTACTCTCCAGCGCGCGCATGCGGCTCTCCAAGCGTTCTTTGCGCGTCTCTTCGCGGCGCTGATACTCGGCTAGTGCGCGCTCCGTCTCTAGCATGCGATCGCGCAATTTGCGATTTTCATCCTTCAGATTAAAATTGTCTTGGACAACGACACCCACCATCTCGCGCATGGTGCTCTGGCTGTTGAGAACAGTCTGCTGACTATTCGCAATCGTACTGAGCATGTCGCTGACGACATGGGGCAATAGCGCTGTCGCCTCTTCTTTTAAGAGACGACGTTGGTCTGGTGTCAGGTTGATCGGAGCCGCCTTGGTGATCTCCAGCCGTTTGGGTGTCAATTGTTCACTGACGGCTGCGTCATCAAATCCTTGCTCTAGCAGTTTTTGTACGGTGATCAGCGCAGCTACATCGGCGCTGCTATAGCGCGGTTCATCAACTGCCACATCGGAAACCAGAAAGCGGGCAAAGCGTGTGTTCCAGTGGCGCAAAGTCTCTGGCGCCACTTGCAAATGGTGCGCCACTTCGGCAAAGCTATAGGCCGGCTCGGTTGTATCCATGCGTACAGCAGGGCGCTCGTTCATGCTAATTCACAAGTGGAATTGTGAATTGTAAATAATTAATAATTAAGGCTTAATGACAGCATCGGCTTGGCGATCTTTTGCTCATTCACAATGAATTATTAATTATTCACAATTAATTATTTATCATCCACCACCCGCCAGGTGGTGTCGATGGCATCGTCGTCATTACGGCTTGGCTGATTGCCTGTTGTACCGCGGGCATCGTTCACGGCTGCAGTGGGCGCCATCTGCAAAAATAAGCGTAAGGCGACAAAGAGCACCGCAATATCGTCTATGGGGCCAGGTAGTAGATCGAGCGGTGAAATCAGGTAAAGCAGACCTGCTACCGGCAAGATCAGTTTGAGAATGCCAGGTACACGTGGGTCCTTCACCAACCGCCAAGCGGTTGCCAAATCGTTCATCAGGCTGGTCATGTTCCAGCCGCCAGATGGTTTAGATGAATTTTGCGTCATGAAAGTTTCTCCTTATGGATGATATGGCTTTAGTATAGCGAAATTTTGAAGCGTTGACAACAATCCTTTTGCTGTATTTTGTTATTATGCAATTGAGCGGCGCCTAGAAAGGCGTAATGACCATAAGCCTAAGTCTTTGTAGAACGAAAGAAAAACGGCTATGGTTTCCGGCTCCTATTTAGTTTCGACTCAGTTTCTATTATCAACAATTCTTCTCTGTGCCGTTTCTCGATGTGATGACTGTCTTTTTTTTGCCCAATTTGTTACAATAATACCAGACAGCCAAGTAATCATCATCTGAATCACGACTTCTTCCCATTATGCCTACCACTTCCCAAATGCTGTTGGAATACCCAGATGTATTGCTGCAAGTACTCGCCGAATTGCGCGGCGCCACTTTGGATGCAGAAACACGTGAGCAGGCTATTGATCTGTTGGCTGCTCAGATCACCGATCCAACTTCTGTCCAGTTTGCTTACCAGGAAGTAACGGACATGGCGGAGAATGCCAAATTGGCCGTCGAGACGCTGTTGAAGGAAGGTGGCGAGATCGTAGAGGCGCAATTTAGCCGCGAATTTGGCAGCATCCGTCAGATGGGACCGGCCAAGTTGGAACGCGAATCGCCCTGGCTCTATCCCGAGAGTGTCTCCGAACTGCTCTACTATTATGGTCTGATCGGGCGCGGCTTTAAGGGCGCTGGTAAAAATGCCCACACGATTATTTACCTGCCGAATGATGTTACACCCTGGTTGCCCCATCCTCAAAACCCAGCGCTGGCAAGCGGATTAGCGATTCAACCTGTACCGCCGCCACCTGCCGCCCGTACATTGGCCGCTGATGATAGCTTTCTCGATGATATCGGTGCGTTGCTTGGCTTTTTGCACACCGAAAAACTCCGGATCACCAGCAAAGGCCCCAACCCTGAAGATGTTGACCGTTTTGTACAGCGTTTACAAATGCCTTTTAGCAGTGATATCCCCGAGCTTAACACGCGACTAGCCTTGCTGCTCCATCTGGCCAATCGCTTGGGTTGGCTACGGCGTGGTGAAGGCGAAACCGTCCAATTAACGGGCAACCGTGTGCGCCTCTTCCTCGATAAAACGCGTACCGAACAGCGCTTGGCGCTTTGGGAAGCCTGGCGCAATTCGCCCGATTGGAATGATCTTTGCCACACGCCTGGTCTTGAATGCACCAATGTGGATAATTGGAAAAATGATCCACGCCAGACACGTGAGACATTGCTAGGCATTTTTGCCAAACTGCAAGCTGGCGCCTGGTACAGCCGTCATGATCTATTACGCATTATTAAAGAGAATGAACCCGATTTTCAGCGCCCAACCGGCGACTATACCACCTGGTACATTCGTAGTACGATTACGCAGGAATTTCTAAAAGGTTTCGAGCACTGGGATGATGTGGAAGGTGCGTTGATCCGCTTCTTGATCAGCGGTCCGCTGCATTGGCTCTGTGCGCTTGATCTGGCAGAACCTTCGGCCGGGGATGATTTATTGATCTCGCTGAGCCAATGGGGGGCTGGTTGGCTGGGACATGATGTACCGCAACCGCATGAACAACTACGGCGTACCATTGCGGTGGGTGAAGATTTTACCCTCACCCTATCGCCCGGCGTGCCCCTGGCGGATCGTTTCCGGGTGGAGCGTTTTGCTCAGTGGCAAGCTAGTTATCCCAACTATGTTTATCAGATGAACCAACGTAGCTTAAAACGCGCCACCGAAGAAGGGATCGGCTCCCAGCAGATATTGGCATTCCTCCGTGAACATTGCGCACAAATACCGCCCAAGGTGACAACCGCGTTAGAACGCCTCCCCAATGGTGAGCGGGCTCGCTAGTGGTAGGCACATTTCACACTATGATGATGCTGTTTTGTAAATCTCGCGCAATGTAGGAAAGATTCTTGCCTGTTCGATTGTCTTATTAGATAGAAATTGATCCTGATTATTGGCCGCTTTGACTCTTTGCGGTGCTCGTGATACACTTTTTCCAATCCGCATCCAATTTGTATTTCGTTCTTCTAGCATTCGTCCTTCACCAAACAAATCGATTGGCTAGATTTCGACATAAGTTGGGCATATCTGAGTAAGTAACCCCCGTTATAGCTCACTGAATTGCCAGCAAAGTTAGTTAAACAACAAAGTCATCGCGAACGCCCATTGCGCTTGCTAAAAATTTGTGCAATCCGCTTATTGACAGACCAGTTAAAACCAGATAAGATGGGGCGGCCTCTGGTTGTAAGAAGATAGTAAGAACTCCCATCGTTGCCTTGCCTAGATGAATCGGCCGGATGTACGCTGATTTGTTCGTCTGCCCGATCGCTTTGATCGCCTTCTGGCATCATTGCTCGCAGCCAAAACACAATCAGAGCAGGTATTACCTACCATTATTAATTAC
>JBBRVA010000006.1:0-28652 GCA_038247295.1 Caldilineales bacterium
GTGGACAAGCGCAAACCACATTGCGATCGCCGTATACATTGTCGATGCGGGCCACGCTCGGCCAGAATTTGGATTCGCGCACCCAGGGCGTGGGGAACGCCGCCTGTTCGCGCGAATAGGGACGATCCCAACCGTCGGCCAGCACGACTTTGGCTGGATGCGGTGCGCCTTTGAGCACGTTCTGCTGCGGATCACTTTCGCCGCGCTCAATTGCTCGAATCTCTTCACGAATCGCGATCATCGCCGCACAGAAGCGGTCCAGCTCGGCCAGTGACTCACTTTCGGTCGGCTCGATCATCAGCGTGCCGGGCACCGGGAAGGACATGGTGGGCGAGTGGAAGCCGTAATCCATCAGCCGTTTGGCGATATCTTCCACTTCTACCCACGGTTTCAGCGGACGTACATCAATAATGCACTCATGGGCGACGCGCCCGTTGGCGCCTTTGTAGAGGACAGGGTAGTGGGGTTGTAGTCGTGCGGCAATATAGTTGGCGTTGAGGATGGCCACCTTGGTCGCTTCCGTGAGACCGCTGCCGCCCATCATGGCGATATAGACGTAGGAAATGGGCAAAATGCTGGCGCTGCCCCACGGTGCGGCCGAGACGGCGCCCACGCCTGCGCCATCCGCCTGCCCCCACACCATCGAATGGCCGGGCAAGTAAGGTGTTAGATGTGTCGCAACGCCGATCGGACCCATGCCCGGGCCACCGCCGCCGTGTGGAATGCAAAATGTCTTGTGTAAGTTGAGGTGACAGACATCTGCCCCAATGTCGCCGGGCCGGGTAAGACCAACCTGAGCGTTCATATTGGCCCCATCCATGTAAACCTGGCCGCCGTGTTGGTGGACAATGCGGCAGATCCCGACGATGCCCTCTTCAAAGACACCATGCGTCGAAGGGTAAGTCACCATCAGCGCGGCCAGTTCCTGGCTGTGTTTTTCTGCCTTGGCGCGCAGATCGGCCAACTCGACATTGCCCTGTTCGTCGCACGCTACGACCACCACCGTCATGCCGGCCATGACGGCACTGGCTGGGTTGGTGCCGTGGGCAGAGGCAGGAATCAGGCAGATGCGGCGGAAGCTTTCGCCGCGCGCCTGGTGATAGGCGCGAATGGCCAACAAGCCGGCATACTCCCCCTGCGAACCGGCGTTGGGTTGCAGCGAAACGGCGGCAAAACCGGTGATCTCAACCAAGGCTGCTTGCAGCCGTTGGAATAGCGCTTGATAGCCCTGGGTCTGATCAAGCGGCGCAAAGGGATGAAGCTGGCCAAACTCTGCCCAGGTGACCGGGATCATCTCGGTGGTAGCGTTGAGCTTCATCGTACACGAACCCAGCGGGATCATCGAGTGGACCAACGAGATGTCGCGCGCTTGCAAGCGATAGATGTAGCGCAACATTTCCGTTTCTGAATGATAACTGTTAAAGACAGGGTGGGTCAGATAGGCGCTCGTGCGCTGATGGGGCGCGCCATAATTCAGATCAATGCCGGCGGTCAGCTCCTCCAGCCCCACCATGTCGGCCGCGCCAAAGACCGCTAGCAGCGCTTGTAGATCGGCAAGCGTCGTCGTTTCATCCAGTGTGATCCCAATCGCACCGTCGGCGAAAGCGCGCAGATTTATTTGCCGATCGACTGCCGCTTGCCGCAGGTCGGCCTGTGGGCGCGGACCGGCCGTCACCTTGATCGTGTCAAAAAGCGGGCCAGCGAGCAGCGTGTAGCCCAATTGCCGGATCTCTTGGGCCAATAAAGCGGTCATTAACTGGATGCGTTGGGCAATGCGGCGTAAGCCGGCCGGCCCATGATAAACGGCATACATCGACGCCATCACCGCCAACAGCACCTGCGCTGTGCAGATATTGCTGGTCGCTTTGTCGCGCCGAATATGCTGTTCGCGTGTCTGCAAGGCCAGACGCAAGGCCGGAGCGCCCGTCGCATCGACCGAAACACCCACCAGGCGACCGGGCATGATACGCTTGAACTCATCTTTGGTGGCCATAAAGGCGGCGTGGGGGCCTCCATAGCCCATCGGCACGCCAAAGCGCTGGCTGTTACCCACCACCACATCGGTGCCAAATTCGCCGGGCGGGCGCAGGAGCGTCAGGGCAAGTAAGTCGGTTGCCACGACAACAAGCGCACCGGCCGCGTGCGCCTGTTCACAAAAGGCGGCATAGTCTTGAATCACGCCGTCGGTGTCTGGGTATTGGAGTAAAACGCCAAAGGTCGGGCGGCTGAAATCGTACGCCGCTGCATCGCCCACAACAATCTCGTAACCCAATGGCGCGGCCCGTGTCTGCACCACTTCGATCGTTTGTGGATGGCAACAATTGGAAACAAAGAAGACATTGGCATTGCCTCGTTTCTGCGCACGTTTGCAGAGGGTCATCGCTTCGGCTGCGGCCGTGCCTTCATCAAGCATCGAGGCATTGGCAATTTCCAGCCCCGTCAAATCGATAATCATGGTCTGGAAGTTGAGCAGCGCTTCCAAACGTCCCTGCGCGATCTCAGCTTGATAGGGTGTATATTGGGTGTACCAGCCAGGGTTTTCCATGATGTTGCGCAAAATAACGCCTGGGGTTAGGGTATTGGCGTAACCCATGCCAATAAAGGAGCGAAAAACCTTGTTCTGGCTGGCCAGCTCGCGTAGCTCGGTTAGTACTTCAGATTCGCTGCGGGGGGCTGGCAGCTTTAATTGGCCTGCCATGCGAATCGCCGCCGGTACGGTTTCATCGATCAGCGCATCGAGAGAAGAGGCGCCGATAGTTTCCAGCATCTGTTCAATCTCAGCGGTGCGGGGACCAAGGTGGCGCTGGACAAATTGATCTAATGGCTGGAGCAGTTCACGATTGCCATTGTGAATGCCTGTGCCGTTGTGGTTGGTTGGATAGGTAGTTTGTGTGATTACAGCCTGATTCATACCTGACATGCCAACTTCCTTTCACGTGACTAAAGCGTGGGGTGTTTTTAGTTATAGACAATTGTTGATGACGCCTATCAATGTTTTTTGCAACAAAAAACGGGCACTCCAAAGGAATACCCGTTTGCCCTGTCTAAAACCTGAGAGATTGTGCCCATTGCATTCGCAATGAGCTTGCCCCGTCGGTGCCAACCCTCGCCGCTCCCCTTGCCCGTTAGACAGGCAGTGCGGCAGAGTTAAACTTTCCAGAGATGCTGAAGCGCACCGATCCTTTTGCCTGAGAGTGTCACCCACGAAGCGTGGCTTCTTCGTCGGCTTGCACCTTCGGCGCCGGACTAATAATTAATAACAGCTCACCCCACCCTAACCCTCCCCTGAAAAGGGAGGGGACTGATGTAGCGTAATTATTAGTCTGATCTCTCTCGTTGCGCTTATTCAGCGAGAATATTTAATTATAGCTATTATACTACTGCTAGCTGCGCCAGACAAGCCGCCGCAGCGATATTAATTGCGCGGGCTATTTAGCCGGGCGCAAAATGAACATCGGAATCTGGCGCTTGGTCTTTTGTTCATATTCTTTGAACTGCGGCGCTTTGGCGGTGAAGAGTGGCCAAAGCCGGTTGCGTTCCTTGGGCGGCGCTTCCTGGGCGGTAACGTTGATTTTGTCCCCTTTAACCTGAATCGTCGTTTTAGGGTTGCCCTTTAAATTATGATACCAGGCCGGGTGGCTGTCTGCACCACCGTTGGAAGCCGCGATGATATAATTGTCACCGTTGCGCGTATACATCAAGGGGGTGGTGCGAAGTTTGCCACTTTTGCGCCCCATGGTGTCGAGCAAAAGAATCGGATTTGGGCCAAACGCACCCATTACTTTGCCACCGGTTAGCCGGTAGATAAAGATATGGAGCGCAAGAAACATGCGTATGAAAATCTTCATTATCAATCCTTTTTGGATAAGTTATGCTAAATTCGCTATTGCAACCGGCTCAATTTCATCGGCGGGTACAAAGTCGAAAACCTGCCCATAGAAATAAAGCTCGGCCTCGGCGCTGCGGATAATATTCTCGGCTTTGCGAAAGCCGTGTTGCTCGCCTTCAAAGGCTAGATAGGCATAAGGTAGGCCTTTGGTTGCCAATGCTTCCACCATGATCTCTGCCTGCGAAGCCGGCACAATTTTGTCCTCCAATCCTTGGAAAAGAATCACGGGGCTGTTTAACTGATCGGCAAAATTGACCGGCGAACGTTCAAAATAGAGCGCCTTTTGTTCAGGATAGGCGCCAATTAACCCATCCAGGTAGCGGGCTTCAAACTTGTGCGTGTCCGTGACAAAAGTTTCGAGTTCCGCCAACCCAAAATAACTGGCCCCAGCCGCAAAAAAATCTTGCCAGGTGAGCGCCCGTAGGGTGGTATAGCCGCCGGCGCTGCCCCCGCGAATCGCCACCCGTTTGCCATCGGCCTGGCCCTGGTCGATCAAGTAACGGGCGGCGTTGATGCAATCCATTACGTCGACAATGCCCCAATTGCCTTTGAGCCGTTCGCGGTACTCCCGGCCATACCCCGTACTGCCGCCGTAATTTACGTCTACGACGCCGATCCCCCGGCTGGTCCAAAATTGTACTGCCAGCGAGAGCTGAGCAATCGTAGCGCCGGTGGGGCCACCATGACAGATCACAAGCAGCGGTGGTTTTTCATTGGTAGGGGCGATATAGTGCGGATTCGTGGGCGGATAAAAGATCGCGTGCGCCGTCTGACCATTTTCGGTGGGAAACTCGATCGGCTGCGGGGCGGAGAAGAAATGGGGATCCACATCGGTCCGCAGCCCTTGTTTGACCAGAGTAATGGCACCATCGGCTAAGTTCAGGGCAAAGACGCTGGCACCGCTGGTCGGGCTGCCGCCGATCAGCCAAAGTCGCTCGCCATCTGTGCCCAATCCATGCAGGGCCGTATAGTCACATTCGATCCGTTCAATCTGCTGGCTGTTTGGGGCAATAATGCCCAGATATTCCAGACCGTTTTGGCTGTACAAACAGGCGATGCGACCATCATTGAGAAAGATATAGCGGATCGGGTCAAAAGTCCAGTGGGGTTCGCCCAATTCGGCCTCAATCGGGGCGACTGCCTCGATCTGGTCTGCGCTTTCACGGTAGAGATTCCACCAGTTAGATCGATCTGAAATGAAGTACAGCACCCCATCGGCGCGCCATTCGGGTTGGAAGAGCGATTCGGTCGTACTGCCTGCTACCAGGCGCACCGCATGCAGGGTCATATCTGCGCTTAACGTTGCCGTCCACAACTCCGTACCATCCCACGGCATCTGTGGGTTGTTCCAGGCGAGCCAGGCTAATTGGCGCCCGTCTGGGCTGATGCGCGGGGCGGCATAGAAGTCGTAGCCGCCCGTCAAAATGTGCGGTTCGGTGCTGCCGTCGGCGGGCAGCGCTACCAGTTCGTTGATCACCGCCCCATCGGACTGATGACTTTCGCGCACACAGACCAACCAGCGTCCATCGGGTGTGATGCGCAGATCGGCATAGCGCTGGCTGCGTGGCGCGGGCGGTTCGGCAGTGATGGGCAGAGGCAGTTCACCAGGCAATTGCCGGTAGAGGCGTTGGTCACTAAAATTGGCAAAGTAAACGGTCGAGCCATACACGATATAGGCACCACCACCATACTCATGCACCATCGTCCGTACGTTGTATCCAGCGGGGGTAACATCCGCAATTTGCCCATCCGGCGTGCGTTGAACAAGCACATAGCGCCCCCCTTCCAGTGGGCGGCCTTCCAGCCAGTAGACAACACCTTGCTCAACATGCAAATAGGCCAGGCTAACGCCGCCGGCAGCCAATAAGTCGGCGGTAACTGGCGAACGCCAGGCGCCGTAGGGCGCAACAATTGTTTGCACTTTAAATCTCCATTGTTTTACATAGGTTATGTCGCGTGGGTGAAGATCTTATCGAGCTTATCTCATCCAACGTTATCTTACCTGATCTGGGATATTTCAGGCTAATTGGGCTTGCGTTGCCAAGCAAGCGCGTTAGGGTTGGCTGCAATCGATCCAGATGTGATACAATGGATTATACGAGTAGTCTGCAATCAACATCTGAGAAAACATAATGAGTTACGCATCCATTTTGCAAGATTTACCACCCGAGCTTCAACTAACTATGTTTAAATTGGTTGAAGCCTTAGAACAAAACATGCGCGCCCAATTTGCCGTGCGGCGCGAGGATTTTCTCGACTTGAGCGCACAGGTCAATGGTTTGTTAGAAGCCCAACAAGCCTCTGTTCAACGTGCCGATCGACTGGAAAATATACTGACTGGATTAGCAGAAGCGCAACAAGCAACCGAAGTGGGATTAGGGCGTTTGGAAACGGCTGTGGCTCGGCTGGCAGAAGCGCAACAAGCAACCGAAGTGGGATTAGGGCGTTTGGAAACGGCTGTGGCTCGGCTGGCAGAAGCGCAACAAGCAACCGAGCAACGGGTTGGCGAACTGGCAGAAGCGCAGAAGCGAGCTGAACTTCAACTCATTGAATTGGCCCATTCCAACAAGGAAATTCGCAATGAATTAAGCAAAATACGCGGCGATCGCTTGGAACGCCAATATCGGGAACGTGGCTTTGCCTATTTGGGCCAAATTTTGCGCCGTGTCCGGTCGGTTTCTTTGCAAGATATATTGAATAGCCTAGAAGGACATCTGACCGATGAAGAGATTGCGGAATTGTTGCCGCTGGATCTGTTGATGCAGGGGCAGGCTTTCCAGTTGCCCAATAAGCCAAATATTTGGTTGGCGCTTGAAATCTCTGGCGTCGTGGATCGCAATGATGTAGAACGGGTGCTCCGGCGCACGGCACTGCTGCGCAAAGCTGGCTATGTAACAATCCCGGCGGTAGCAGGTGAGAAAGTAACCGAGGGTGGAGAAGAGTTGGCGCGCAGTAGCCATGTCTTTGTCCTGCAAAATGGACATAAACTATTTTGGGAGGATGCCCTGACCAATGCATTAGCCAGGGCATAGGCCGGGCCTGCATTATGCTATCCGATTCCAGCGTGGTAAATACCGGCCTGTCCGCTGCATATAGCTGCGGTACTCATCGCCGAAGCGTTTTAGCAAATTCGCCTCCTCATGCCCGGTGCGCCAGAATAAGATCGCAAAGCTCACGAGCATCCCCACCCCTAGCCACCAGACCCCAGAAAGCAAGGCCAGGGCCAGAAAAAAGATGGTGCCAAACGTATAAAGTGGGTGGCGAATCCAACGATAGGGGCCGTGCGTAACCAACTGATGCCCTTGACGTGTCGCTTGCGTCGGTGAAATATTGTCTTGAATGCTGCTAAAGAGCCAATAAATGGCCGGGATCATCGCCACGGCGCAGATAGCTGCCATCCACCGCGACCAGTCGGGCAGGGCAAAGCGAGCCCACGTTACCCAGCTCGGGTTGATGATATAGCCAAGCAGCGGCAGCAAAACGACCAGCGCTAGGAGACGCAACCCAATCAGTAATCCTTGACCTTGGGATTTGTCCAGTTGACCACCGCGCTGATCCGCTTTATGGCGAAAATAAATGCTGATCGTAAGGGCAGACAATAACAAAATGGCTGTGATCGCTCGAAAGACCGTTTCGCTGTTCATGTTCATACTCCTTTCTTAATTTACACAGATGCGCTTTTAATTGACTAATGCCTGTCGCGCCAGGCTACGCCCCGTATCGGTTAAAATTAGCTGCCCCTGCTCATTACGCACAGCCCCTCGGCGTTCGGCATAGTCTACCACCTGTTCGACAAATGTCGGCGTCCAGCGAATGTGCTCCACCAGATGCTCGACCTGGCTTTCCGCTTCCGCTTCGGGCCGATTTTCATGTTGTAATAGGTGGATGGCCAGCATTGTCTGGGCAAAATCCAGCTTTTGGCGGGCGCGCCGGCGGATACCGGCGACAATGCCGCGTTCGGGCGCAAAAAGAAAAATGATCAGAAAGACGACGCCAGTGATGGTTGCCATGGAGCCAGCAATATTTGCATTCAAGCCGCGGGCCAACCAATAGCCCCCAATCGCGCTGATCACGCCAATCAGCGCACTGAGCATTAACATGCGGCGCAAATTATTCGTCAGAAGATACGCCGCCGCGGCGGGTGTCACCATTAAGGCCACGACTAGCACCGAACCAACCGCATCGAAGGCGCCAACGGCGGTGATCGAA
The DNA here is from genome assembly GCA_038247295.1 of Caldilineales bacterium. Lineage (GTDB taxonomy): Bacteria > Chloroflexota > Anaerolineae > Caldilineales > Caldilineaceae > JAPLGZ01. The sequence continues at coordinate 8,099 of JBBRVA010000006.1, forward strand.
ACCAATCCCATCAGTCCATAATGGAGCAGCGTGGGGGAAAAGCCGAGCGCCGCCGCCAGACCAGCGTCAAAGGTAGTCAACTTGAGCTCTTTATAAAATAAACTGATAAAGATCAAGTTGATCAGCAGAATAATGCCCATGACGACCAGGCTGCGCGGCAGATCCAAACCGAAGAAGGTCAGCCGATCAAAGGGGGCAAAGGCCAGCTCGCCCAACAAGACCGCGTCGACATCAAGATGCACGCCGCGCGCGAAGCGCGAGATCAAGATGACGGCGACGCTGAAGAGGGCGGGAAAGACCAACCCAATCGCCGCGTCCTGTTTGACCAACTTTGTATTGCTGAGCAACTCGACCAGGCTGACCGTGATCACGCCCATCGCCGTTGCGCCCAGAATGAGCCAGGGTGAGTCCAGCGTCTGCACGACAAAGAAGCTAAGCACAATGCCCAGTAAGACCGTGTGGCTGATGGCATCGCTCATCATCGCCATACGGCGCAAGACCAGAAAGACGCCGGGCAAGGCGCACGCAATGGCGACCACCGCAGCAATCAGTTGAATTTCAATTTGTGTGATTGTCATAATAATCCTCGGTGATGGTTAATGACAGCGGTTGGATAGACGAAAAATCTTACCTTACCCGTTGTTCATTAACCATTCAGCATTAGCTCTCTTAAGCCTCATTGTGGAGCAACGCGCGCGCTGCGTCGACACCGGCGGGCGTTAATGCCCATTGATCACCTTGCGCCGGGCGCACCAAACCTTCTTCGGCCAACACTTGCAGGCTATAGCGCACCCCGCGTTCGCCAGCGCCCATCACCTTGAGCGCCGTGATCGCGTGCGGATGGGTCGGCTCGGCGTGTTGGGATGCCATCAGATACAGGTTGCTGAGCACTTGTTTGGCATGCAACTTGCGGCGATTGCGTTGTTGGTAGAGCCAACGCCAGAACAGACCGCGATTGGTGGCAAAGAGCAAAGAAATGACCACAATCGTACTAATGCATAAGACGATGACCGGCCCTGTCGAGAGGCCGCTGCCCAAACTGCTGATCAGTGTGCCGCTGACGCCGGCCAGCGCACCGAAGCCAGCCGCGATGGCCACCATCCAGCCGAGTCGGTTTGTCCATTGGCGTGCGGCGGCGGCAGGCGCTACGACCATCGCACTCATCAAGACCACGCCGACGGCTTGCAGCCCGATCACGATCGCAATCACCAGTAAAGTTGTGATCAAGATTTCTAGCCATTGCATCGGAAAACCGAGGCTAGCGCCAAAATCGCGGTCGAAGCTCAAGAGTTTAAACTCTTTCCAGAAGAGCAGCATGAGCAGAAGCGCCACGCCGCCAAAAATCGCCATCGTGACGACATCTTGCGTTAGCAGGGTGGCGGCCTGACCAAAGAGAAATTTGTTCAAACCGGCCTGGCGCGCATCGGGGTTGCGCTGTAAAAAGGTGAGCAGTAACAGCCCAAAGCCAAAGAAGACCGAGAGCACAATGCCCAGCGCGCTATCTTCTTTGATGCGCGTATAACGATTGATCGCCACCATCAACAAGATGCCGGTGATGCCGGCCACCGTCGCCCCCAGCATAAGGACGAGCGGCGTTTTAAGCCCGGTCAACATAAAGGCGAGCACAACCCCCGGCAGCGCGGCATGCGACATCGCATCCCCGAGCAGGCTCTGCCGCCGCAACATGGCAAACGAACCCAGCGCGCCGCTGACAATGCCCAGTGTCGCCGCCCCTAGCGCAACAGTGCGCAGGGTGTAATCAAAAAAGAGGTCATGGAACAGTTGAAAAAAGTCCATCGTTACCTCCGCGGTTGGGGGGTAGAAGCGTGGGGGCGTGGAGGAGTGGGGGAGATATGCGATGCGACTGCACTCTCTCCTACGCCCCTATCCCCTTGCTCCCCTACGCCATTACCGTTGCGTTCCAGAAAGGCGACGCGTCCACCGTAGGTTAGGCGCAAATTTTCGTCGGTGAAGACGGCGGATACAGGACCACTGGCGATGCGGCGCACGTTGAGCAGGGTGACCCAGTCGAAGTATTCGGGCACCGTTTGCAGATCGTGATGGACGACGACAACCGTCTTGCCAGCGGCGCGCAATTCCTTTAGCAGTTCGACGATCGCGCGCTCGGTGGTGGCATCCACACCCTGAAACGGCTCGTCCATAAAATAGACCTGGGCATCTTGCACCAAGGCACGGGCCAGAAAAGTACGCTGTTGCTGCCCGCCCGAAAGTTGACTGATCTGGCGCGGCGCATAGTCCTGCATGCCGACTTTTGCCAGCGCCTCCAGCGCCATCTGGCGTTCCTTGGTGCCTGGCCGTTTAAACCAGCCCAGCGCGCCATAACGACCCATCATCACCACATCGAGCACGCTGGTCGGGAAATCCCAATCGACGCTGCCGCGTTGCGGCACATAACCGACGCGGTGGCGCTGTTCGGTATAGGGTTGACCATAGATTAAGACCTGGCCGGCGGCGGTCGGAATCAAGTTGAGGATCGCCTTGATCAGCGTGGTTTTGCCAGCGCCATTGGGGCCGACAATGGCCATCAAGGTGCCGGCGGGTACGCTCAAGTCCACATCCCACAGCACCGGCTTCTCACCATAGGCGACGGTCAAATCGGTTACTTCAATTGATAATTGTTCGTTCATAAAAACTTCCTCTTGCATCTTCCATCTATTTCGCTTCGCCCAACAGGGCGCCGACAATCGTATCAATATTGTGGCGCACCATGCCCACATAGGTGCCATCTGGCGTGCCGGGGTCGCCCATGGCGTCGGAATAGAGCTGGCCACCGATCTCCACAGTAAAACCTTGGGCTTGGACGGCTGCCTGCAGCGCCTCAATATTGCGCACCGGCACGGAGGATTCGACAAAGAGGGCGCGAATTTCGCGTGCGACAATAAAATCGGCCAGCTCGCGCACATCGGCCGTGCCCGCTTCGGAAGCCGTGCTGATGCCTTGCAGACCGCGCACTTCAAATCCATAGGCACGCCCAAAATAGTGGAAGGCATCGTGCGCAGTGATCAAGATGCGCTGGTCGGCGGGCAACCGTTCGGCTTGGGTTTTGACGTAGGCGTGTAACTCATCCAATTCTTTCAGATAGGCTTCCGTATTGGCGCGGTAGGCATCGGCATTGGTTGGATCGTATTCCACCAATGTATCGCGCACTGCTTCAACGGCTTTCGCCCACAGCGTCACATCAAACCAGACGTGCGGATCAAACTCGTCCGCATTGTAGTCGGTCCAGGGCAGCAGTAAACTTTTGTCGATGTTCTCTGCCACGGCAACCACGGTTTTGCGCTCACCAATTTGCTCCAAGATATCTTCCATCTGTGCTTCGAGGAAGAGACCACTATAGAAAATAATATCCGCGTTTTGCAGCAACTCGACATCGCCTTCACTGGCCACATAGAGATGCGGATCGATGCCAGCACCCATTAAGCCATTTACTTGCACGTGGTCCCCACCCACAATCTCGGTGATGTTCGTGACTTGACCGATCGTCGTCACAATCTGGATCGGACCGCTATCACTGGCTGTATTGGCGGCTGTCTCACCCTGCCCACACGCTGCAAGGATGAGGGCTAGGATCAATAAGATGCTGTTTGTAACTACTTTGACCATACAACAAACTCCTTTGAGATTCGCTCATCGGCCACGTGTGCCACCGCATTATTTTGCGCAGCGGCAAAACACTGGTTGGCCCACTTTTCACCGATAAGCCTATCTAAATTTTTTACGATTCCATTTTGATCTTATCATTACCTGTTTTCTGGAGACTAACCAATAATTTAGTCTAGGCTAAAAATATTATACATGAAGGTGCGAAAACTTGTCAAATGGCTTGTCCAAGTTGGATTGGGCAGATCCGTTCAATCTGGCTTAGGTTATTTCAGAAAAATAGCTATCCACGCGAGGTGACTGTCACTGGCCAGAAACAGCCTCGTCAACCAGCCATCGATTGGCCAGTGACAGTCACCTTGGACATTTATTTTCTTGAAAAGGCCTTAGTCGATAAACGTCGCAATCTCATCCAGCGTTTTCTTGCCAATGTTTGGCACCCGAGCTTCATGGGCTGGATAGCCAACCACGAGCAGCAGAAATGGCCGCTCATTGTCTGGGCGTTGCAAAATCTTGTTGAGGAAACCCATCGGGCTAGGGGTGTGCGTAAGTGAAACCAGACCGGCGTGATGCAGCGCTGTGATCAAAATTCCTGTCGCAATCCCGACTGATTCGGTGACATAATAATTTTTGACCTTGCGACCGTCGGGCAGCAATCCATACGATTGAGCAAAGATGGCGATCAAGTAGGGTGCAGTTTCCAGAAAGGGTTTGCTGGCATCTGTACCCAGCGGCGCCAATGCATCCAGCCACGCTTGTGGTGCGCCGCCAGCATAGAACGCGCGCTCCTCTGCTTCGGCGGCGGTGCGAATCTCATGCTTGATCGCCGGATTGCTAACCACGACAAAATGCCACGGTTGCAAATTGGCGCCGTTGGGGGCGCTGCCGGCGGCGCGTAAACAGTTTTCAATCACGCTGCGCGGCACCGTCCGCTCCGAAAAATGGCGCACTGTGCGCCGTTGCTTTACATCGGCGTAGAACGCCGCGGCGCGTGTTTCCATCTCGGCGGGCGAGTATTCACAATAATTGGTCAAGGCGATAGATTCAGTGGGTAACATAGGGTTCTCTCGGCTTTCTTGATGCAAATGTTGCATTTTTTATTGTTACACCTTACGGCATTTTTCTAAATTGTGCAAAAAAGTGACCAAAGTAAAGAAATGGCTGATTTTATTAAGATTAAGAATAATTTACAATTATGAATCTTGTGTTATATTAAAGTAAGTTCCAAACAATCATTAAACCTTTCCATTGTAAATCGGAGATCGATATGGCCTATTTTGTGAGCCTGCTGCGCAGGCTGACTGTTTTATTTGTTCTTTTCCCATTGGTGCTCGTTGCTCAAGCCAGCAACGCCGCTGATGCTGTGCCACAAACGGATCCCAATGCTGAAACGTTGGTGACGCGCACCTATTTGCCGCTGGTTTTCACAACTAACGACAACGGGCAAGCGGCTAGTGAAAATCAGACCCGCCTATTGCAACAACTGCTGCCGGAAGATGCCAGGCGCGGTTTGGTCTATAAAGGCTTAGAAATCGATCCAACCGGCCGGTGCGGCGAATTATTCAAGCTCTCGGGCAGCAATTATTGCACACATGGTCCAGATATGGCGCCGCCTGGTGTCGATGTGCAACAAGATCAACCGCAAGTGACCAACAAAGAAAACGACCAAGTGGTCGCCAGTGTAACCTGCGATGGTAACGGCACAAGCGGCAACCGGGTCCAGGTGATGTATGTGCGTGCGTCGGACAAGGCCGATCGCTTTAGCCAATTTTCAGCCCAAATCCGCCAGTGGGCCGAAGAAGTGGATCAAATCTACTATGATAGCGCCGCCGAAGTGGGCGGTGCGCGCCGCCTTCGTTATGTGCACGATGCCAGTTGCGTAGTCAATGTACTGAATGTAGTGATCCCCGCCGCCGCCGATGATGATTTCGACGCCACGATTGTGGCGCTGGAAAACCTGGGCCATAACCTGGTCAACCGCAAATATATGCTCTTTGTCGATGCCAACGTCTACTGCGGTATTGGTGGTTTGTGGGGCGATGACAGCAGCAGCGCCAGCAACCTCAATAATTTTGGTCCGAGCTATGGCCGGTCGGATACGGCCTGTTGGGGGTCGCATACGGCGGCCCACGAACTTAATCACAACTTGGGCGGTGTGCAAAATTCGGCGCCGCACAGCAGCGGCGGCTATCACTGCGTCGATGAATATGATGTGATGTGTTACTCGGATACGCCCAACTACCCGACCATGCAATACCTTTGCCCCAACTCGGCGCAAGAAAATCGCTTGGACTGTAATCACGACGATTATTACCACCCCAGCCCACCGGCTGGCAGTTATCTGGCAACCCATTGGAATTCTGCCAATAATCAATTCTTGATCGGCTCTGGGCTACCCACACCCACGCCCACCTCATCGCCAACGGCCACCGCCACACCCTTGCCCGGTTGCGCGGTCTATGCGAGCAGCAATGTGCCGCTCAGCATTTTGGATAATACCACGATTGAATCGATCCTGAACATCACCCCCGTTTTTAACCTGACCGATGTCAACTTGGTCAATTTGGGCATTGTCCACACCTATGATGCCGATCTCAATGCCTATCTGATTAGCCCGACGGGAACGCAGGTAGAGCTTTTCACCGCTGTTGGCAGCAGTGGCGATAACTTTAATGCCACCCGTTTAGACGATGCGGCCGCACAATCGATCGCCATCGGCACTGCGCCCTTCGCTGGCGCCTATCGACCAGAAGGCGTGCTTGGTGTGCTGAATGGGCAAGCCGCCAGCGGCGCTTGGAAATTGCGCATCATGGATGTCGCCGGTGGCGATGTCGGAACGCTCAATACCTGGGCGCTAGAACTGTGCGGCAATACTGGGCCGATTCCAACGCCCACTTCAACCGCCACGGCCACGCGCACGCCCACTGCAACGCCAACCCGCACGCCCACTGCAACGGCCACACGCACACCAGTGGTTACAGCCACGCGTACGCCCACACCCACGAACACACCAACGCCCGGCACGGAAGTGATCTTCGCCGACGGTTTCGAGGCTGGCAACCTGACGGCCTGGACGGCCAACGTCAATGATAGCAACGATTTGAATGTGAGCAATCTGGCGGCGCTGGTCGGTGGCCAGGGCCTGCGCGCTGTGGTCGATGACAATAACGCGATCTACGTGACCAGCGACCAGCCCAACGCTGAACTGCGCTACCGAGCGCGCTTCTACTTTGATCCGAACACGATCACGATGGCCAACAACAATGCCCATTACATCTTCTACGGCTACCAGGGCACATCAACTGTGGTGCTGCGGGTGGAATTGCGCCGATCGAGCAGCCTGTATCAACTGCGCGCCGCCTTGGTCAACGACGGCTCTACCTGGACCACGAGCAGTTGGTTTACGATTACGGATGCGCCGCACAACTTGGAAGTAGACTGGAAGAAATCGACGACAACGACCGCCAGAAATGGCAGCCTCACCTTCTGGATCGACAACGTGCAGCGAGCGAATCTGACCAGCGTGGATAATGATACGCGACGCATCGATCGCGCCCGGCTTGGCCCAGTGAGTGGCCTCGACAGTGGCACACGTGGCACCTATTTCTTGGATGCCTTCGAGTCGCGCCGCACCACCTTTATCGGCCCGGCCAGTGCAAACGTGGGCGCCGAGCCGGTTGAAGATGCCCCAGCCGAAGTGATCGTCGAGACGCCCCGCGTCGTCTCTGCCGCCCTCCAACCGGATGCGGAAAGTGTGCTGAGCGCGGTGTTCGCCGAGCTTAACCTTGATCTGACCTTCCCGATCAACACCGTATCTGTGCCAGCCGTCGCCACCTTAACCGGCATGACGGCGACCCATCTGCCCGACGGTTATGGTTTACTGGGTGATCTATTTGCACTACAGACCAACGCCGAGGATGGCGCCGCCGTCGCGTTGGCGCAACCAATCACGTTGCGCATCGCCTACGGCGCCTTGGCCGGCGCCCAATCCGGTGGTGACCTCGCGCTGCAACGCTGGAACGCCAACACCGAAGCCTGGGAACTGCTGCCCGCCACCTTCAACAGCAGCGACCAGACCCTCACCGCCACCTTGGATGGCCCAGCGACGCTGGGTCTCTTCCAGGCCGAAGAAAGTGCGCACATGATCTACTTGCCGGTCGTTCAGCAGTAGGTGATATTAAACAGTTAATCGAGTCCGTTTGACGTGGAGGGCGGACGGGAAGCTGTAGCATTTTCGACAAAGCTACAGCCTACCGTCCGCCCTCCGCGTTGTTGAATGGATTGGTTGCCGTCTGCCAGATACTACCTTGGCTGTCGTCGACTGGTCTGGGCTCCAGTAAGCAGAGCTTGGGCCAACTGTGCGGCATGAACAGGGTCAGTAGAATGCTGGTGATATCTGCAGCAAGCATTCACAAATTGGCCGTCCACGTTTGTGGACAAAACAGATGTCGTCGGCAAAGCCTTCCTCGCGATCTAGCGGATCGAAAGTGACTTCAAAGTGGATTTGGTTGTCAATTAGAATAATCATGGCAAGCGCTAGGACACGCCATTTCGTCGTGGAGTCGACACTTGTAGCACGATCACGTCCTGATTCAATCCTTGCTGTACAGCTTCTAAGCGGGAGTTATAGCGACTCAGTTGTTGGGCGCTTATGTCAGCAAAGGTAAAAGGAAAAAAGACGGGGCTGGTGAGAATCGTTGAGGGAGCAACCGAATCAGCCTGATTGGCACGCAAGTAAGCTTCTGCTAGCCAAGCAATCAGGGTAGGATTCGTAATTTGACGGGGCGGGCAGATGATATAGACACCAAATGACTTGGCGTGAAGCACCTGCCAATCGTGCATCGACTGAATCACATAGCGCACAGAACGTTTTACCCAGTCGCTCTCTCCATAGTGTTCAACAATACGTCGCTGCACTTCACCAGCCGTCACGTCCCCTTGTAAACGATAGAGCCGACCGACCTGCGTAGCGATGTAGGCAAAAAAAGGATAGACCACCATACTGCGGCCCCAGTGCAGGGCTAAGCGTTCAGAAGTCGGCAAGCTGCGGTACAAGTTTAGCCCAGTTTCGTGAAAACCTGGTAAGTCACCGGTTCTTTGTAACCAGATGCCGGACAGAATATCTTTAATTTTACGTCTGGTTTCTTTGCCTTGATCGATGGTCGCCAACAGATCCGAAAAGCGCTGGGCGATCTCTGCTTCGGATAAATCAGCGGCCGCCCAACTGGCGACTGTATCTAGCCAGATCAAATCAACTTTACGATTAAAACCGATCATAGGGTTTGGATTGCTCATAGTGGGTTAAGTGCGATCTCGATGAAGGGAACGAGTACCTCTTCCACTGTAATCCCGCCATGCGTTACAATGTGAGCGCCTTCCTCTACAAAGGCAGTGCGTTCCCCGGCTAATAAAGCAAAATAGTTGTCGGGCAAGCCCACTAGCGGCCACTCCAGTGCATTGGCTGCTTTTTGTTTGGCCTGTGTACGTAGAATCGCCGAGGGATAGACACGGGCGCGGGCTTCACGAACATCGGCCAAGTTACCTTCAGCCAGCCGACCGCCACCGACCGCCTCTATATTACCATGATCGGCCGTCAAATAAATAATATATCCTTCACTGCGCAGCAGGGTGATCATATCAACCAGGTAGCCACTTTGCAGCCACTGCTGCACCTGGCTATGCAAGCCGGCTGTGCCCAAAACCATGCCGTGGAGGATTTCATCTAGCGTATCAATGACGAGACCGAGCACCTGTACCTGCGGCGCGCTGACCAAATCTAGCAAATCCGCTGGGTCATCTCGCCCAAGCTTCTTACGGTAACCGACTTGGGCGGCGGTCAACCCTTGCTCTTGCCAGAACTGCATCCAGAGCACCGGCTCGCGGTCGGTGCGGCTAATGCTGTTGGGAAAAGCAAAGGGGGCTTTGCCGGCAAAGATCGCCTGACGCGAAACAGCGGTAGCCGTGGGCACCCAAGCAAAGACTACCGTTTCCTTCAGCGCAAGTTGTGGCAGATGTTCGCGCAAATGTTGACGCACAAGCACCCACTGATCGAGCGCTAGTCCATCCACAACCACCAAGGCGAGTTTTACCTGGGGCATAGCCTGCCGTTGGCGGGCCATGGCGCGTGGAATATGATGGACCATCACCGGTGGGACGGGCGGCTGATTGTAGAGACCTGGATAACGCCGCTGCATCCAGGTGAGAAATGTGCTATCGATCTGCTCTCGGATGGGCGCCATTTTTTCTTCAATCAACTTGGGTGCAAGGGGGTGCAATGCTGTGGCGACCACGATGAACTCGGCCCAGAGCTGTGCTAGCCGCTGCCATGCTTGATAGGGCGCGTCGTCACCAGGCAGTTCTTGTTCAATTTTCGCCAGAAGACGCCGAAAGCGGCTTTGTTGATCTGCGCGTGGATCGCGCTGAAGGCCAACGGAGGCCCAATGATAGGCGGCGGGCAGTTTTGCTGTGGCCGCGACCGGGGTTAAAAGACCTTCGAGGAACAAACTATCCATATAGATCCGCACATCCACATGCGCAAAGGGCAGGAGTGCTGGTCCGGCATAGGTCAGGCCATAGTTCAGCGCGGCTTCACTGAGCGTAGTCAGGCCACTGTCGGTAATATGCTGTAGAAAATGCGGCCAACGCTCCTGGAGGAAGGCGAGAAAAGCGGCCCGATTGGGGACAATTTGGGCCAGGGGCCAGTCGCGGAATTGGGCTTGCGCCTGCAACAGTTCAATCAACCTTTGATCGAAGAGGGACGGCATCTGTTGATCACGAAAATGACGCCGTAGCAACACCCGCAACAGATCGGTTGGCTGCTTAAGCAATTCCGGGGCTACGGCAAACAGATGGCGCAGGATAAAATCAATGGTCGCCTGCTGGCCTAGTTGACCGGGGGCATAGAGTTGTTGCGCCTGGTAGAGCGTATCCAGATCGTTGCGCTCTACTGTAGCCAAGACGGGATAACTCAGATTGGGAAAAAGCTCCGTCAGACTAAAGGATAATTTGCGGCCCGCCTGCAAGAGATCCGCGGGCAAATTATCTAAAGCCTGGGGGGCGGCGTGCAGAACCACGACCAGTGACGGTGTGTCTAGCGGCGCGGCTCCAGCATGGCGCTCCGCCTGTGGACTGGTGGTCGCCTGATCCCATTGGGTGCGAAAATGCGCTTCATACGCATACCGAAAGGCAACGGAATCATCGAAAAGCAGCAGTTCAAAGCCATTCGCCTGAATGCGTTCCAGGACAATGCTTTCTACGAGCAAATGATCAGGGTCGGCGGCCAACGTCAGCCGCGCCGCCTGGGGCGTGAACGCTTGGAGAATGGCCTCACGCCAGGAATGGGTCATGTTGCCTCCCTTTCTGTCGACAAAAGACTGCTCCAGGCCCACTGGCTAATCACAACTGCACATAATACATTCATTATCTGTATTGCCTAAGAGCTGCTCATTTACCATCAGTCAGCGATGTACCTAACTCAATACAATCGTTGATCAACGTGCGCAGATTGGTTGTCGCAAAACTAATCCCAGGTGCGGGTCGTCGGTTATGTTTAATATCCGGTGGTTCATGCCGATGATGCGGGAAGTTTGCTGCTAATGTTGGATTTTCTGGGTGTGGTTGCGGGTCATACCAACGCACCCGTTCGCCCTGATAGAAAACGGTATAGCTGTATTCCAAAATTTCACCATCGGCAAGGTCAATTAGCTCGAAAACACGCAATTCCAGGCCACTATGAAACCAAATGCTGCCACGCACTTGCCCGGCTTTGCGGCTGATGGTGTAAAAATGCACTGACGATGAGCTAAGTTCGGCATGTGTCTGCTCGATCGTGTAAAGGAAGTGTTCATAGTCAGCACGCGAAAAAGCGCTCATGCAGTAACTTCCAAAGCTGGTTCGGCTGGCGCTAGATCGAGCAGATCAGTAGTCGCCTGACTGCGCAAGTAAGTAAGGCGCTGCTGGGATAGTTGTTCTAATGCTCCCTCGCGTTTTTGTTGAAGTTTATAGAAACCAGCCCATTCCGCAAAATCTTCAGCATGGTCACCGGTGTCCAACATGCCTTGACTGTACAAGCCATAAAACTGCTTAGTGCTGATCCAATAGCGCTGTTCAAAACGGCGCAATGCCTGATCAGCCGTCTGTAAATCATCCAAAATGTCACTAAGGGTGAGCATACGCATAATTCTTCCCCTGTTGTTTGCTAAATCGATCGCCGCCTCAAGGTGCTGTGCTTTGTGGTTTCCATCTGCGATAGGATAGGTTTCTGGCTCCCACACAGCCATTGTTCTAATTATACCAAAAGTCACATCTTTTGGTACCGTAATTGATTACGGTGCCCAAACTCCTCTATCAATGGCTGGGTTACTGGCCCGTCCTCGTCAACGCCTGATCATACCACATCAACAATTTTGCATCTTCCTGCAACACATTCTCTGGAATCTTCTCCGCGACGGCGATGATGGTGGCGTAGTCGCGTTCTTGCCAGGCCTTTTTGAAGCCGGCACGCATGGCCTCCAGGCGGAAGACTTTGAGCCGCTTCTGTTTGGTGATGCGATAGTCGTCAAATTCGCGCAGCAGCGCTTTTTCGCGCAGCTTTTCCATGTCCGTGGCCTTGTTGGGGTCGGGCAGGTACCAACGGTCTTTGGCCTTGGCGCGCAGATCTGGGTCGTCTTTGGCCAGGTTGCGCAACTCTTTGTAGTTGGTGGAGAGATAGCTGTGGATCGGGCTGGGCACCTCACCTTTGCCATCGTAGCGCAGAAAGTTTTGTTCCAACAGGTCGAGCAGTTCCAACTGCATTTCGTATTTTTCCCATCCACCGAGTTCACGCGTGAATTGGGGATGGAGTTCTTGAAAAGTCTGCGGTTTTTTCGTTAGTTGTTGTTTGAGCCATTGGATGGCCGAAGACTCATCCGTGATAATGAGCGAAAGTTGCAGCACCTCGCTCACCGTCATGCGTTTCCGGTCATATTCGGCCGCTTGTTCAGGCAGAAAATACATGCTGTCACGTTCAGGGAAGCGTTGATCTAGTCCTTGGTAAAACTCAGCCGTAGACATAGGGACGGTGACACCGCGCTGAACATGGAAGGCAACCATGCGGTCGAACAATAGATAATTTTGCCGCTCGGCAATGGTTTCCGCACAACCAGCTTTGGCTACAAAGACGGGCAATTGCCGCAGATGCGTTCGCACAAAATCCCATACACCTTCTGTGGTGCCTGCTTCAAGTTTGAAACGTTCTTCCAGGCCGTTGTTGGGCTTGTAAGCAGAGATGACAAGGTCTTGCTTGACCGCGGTGCTGGTGACTTGCCGATACGATCCTTGCTGCTTATCCAATGTGCGCACGTCTGCCACGACGAAGCCCGCAACGAGCATCGCCTCCTGAATCGCATTCCATACAGCATTGCGTGAATTATGAAAGACCACCGTCATCCAGCGCCCTGGCTTCAATGCTTGATAATATTGCTCAAAGCAACGTTGCATGAGGTTTTGATATTCTGGTAGTCCTTTTTTCTTGAAGCGGTCGATGATGGCTTCTGGTGTAGCGTCGGTTATAACCCGATGCCAGGATTAGACCAGGAAATTTATATCAGCGTAGTAGATGTTTTCTCCAAAAGGCGGATCAGTAAAAATATAATCGACTGAGTTTGCTGGCAAGCCCAAATTAGCCGCCGTTGAAGTCGTAATGGCCGCGCCTATAGCGGTTGCCATCTTGCTTCTGAAAACTTTAGCAAGCCGATCCAGTTTATGGCCAAGATTATACTCGGGTGAAACCTCTGAGTGCTGGGATGCAACATAATAAACTCCTGACAGTTGCCTATTTACTTGGGAAAAGTGCGTGGGACCATAGCGATTCAATACTGACATTCCCCATACTGCCTGTTCGATAAAGAATAGCAGCATGTGGCGTATACGAATATCCGGTTGCGCGTTTGCTTTTCGCCACAGGAGGGCTAACCCGTGTAAAGCTCGTGTCAAAAAGAAGTGATGGATACACGTAACCCCGGCATGATCTAGGCGGGCCCGTTCGTGAGTCATATGCATCCGTGGAATATCAACCGTTGGTATATCCGTTGGAAATAGAAGATGGTCAATTTTCTCAAGAATATTCAGATCAAACTGATCGATTTTTTTCTCATAATGCTGGCCATTTATCTTGTAGTTGATCAAAATTGGCTTGCGCTTTGGAATTTTGATATTCTGCTTTAGAACCGGGTCGAAAGTTGTTATATAAATACGTTCAAGGTGCTGCTTGGTTAATTCAATATGACAGACTGGGCAAGGGAAAGCATCTTTTACACGTTGAGATTTTTCATCGAGGGCCTCCTCTAAAAACACAACCTCACTTGCACAATTCGGGCATGTAAATACTTCACTCCAGACTGTATACTGAATCCGTCCTTTGGTCTGCCCATCGGTGTGTAATGTTTGATACATCCAGCCAAGTTCGGCTTCGACTTCGTCCAGGAGTTGGCGGCCTGCTTGGGCAAAAGCTTCAACATCGAAGGGTAATATATAATTTGCCGCAATGAAAGTGGCCGCAGGCGAAAGATCGTTAAGCACCACACGCCGTGTTCCCCAGCGTGGTTTGCCTAGCCCTTCTTTATCCCAAAGCGCCTCAATTTCCTGCCGATAGCTGTCTGGCGCGACGCCACACCATTGCGCCGCAACACCTGTCATGCCCGATCCGCAAAAGCCATCTAACACAATGTCGCCTGGCTCAGTGTAGTGCAAGATTGAAGGCACAATCGCCAAGTGTGGCACTTTGGTGTGGTAGGAATGCGCCTTGTACAGTGGATCGGTTTTGCCTTCGCTCACGTCAACCGCAAAAGGTTTACGGTGATAGGGTTGGTTGGGATCATAAGGTTTGCCGTAGTAGCGAATAAACCCGGCCAGAAACGGATTCGGACAGGCCGTATAGTAGGGTGGATCAGAAAGGGCCAGAATATCCTCGTCACTGCCGATGGGGAAACCTTCGATCTGGCGGAAGGCGGGGTCTTGCAATTTGGCGCGCAGTAGCTCGGTGAAGTGGGCGCGGCGGGCGTCATCGTCGGGAAAGGTCAGGCCCAGACATTCGACCGGGCCGGTTGCCTTTGACGCTGTTGACTCCAGCAGGCGTGGTTGGATGGCTGAATCGGACATGAAATTTCCTTGCTTAAAAATAGCCGATACTTGGGCAGTCAGTGGGTGATGAGTTCAACCAACTTGGCAATGACTTCCTCAAGTTTGGCTTTGGAGAGTGTCCCGGCCGTGCGGAGCACCAAGCGTGAATCGGCGGTGAAGAGACGATTGGTACGAATGATCGATGGATGGGGCAACGAACCGGTGGCAAAATCACTGGCGGCCAATGGAATCGCGTAATTGTCCGTGCGCGCGACCGTGGTGATCTGGCAAACAATCAGATCATCACCGGTCAACGGGGCAAGCACGAGCGCAGGGCGTCTTTTGGCATCACTCAAATCCGAGAAGGGAAAGGGTAAAATAACAATTTGACCTTTTACAAATCCGCCCATGCTGCGTCTTCCTCGGGAGTGTCCCACTCTTTGTGGAGTACAAATTCGCTGGCCAACATGGTTGCATAGGCGCTGTCGGTCATATCCTCATCGAAAGGCGCGCTCTGTAAGGCAAAGCGTCCCAATCCAGTTGCCTCGATCGCTTGTGCAGATGCTTCAGGATTTGCCAGGCCATGCACCTGCAAGGCCGCAACAAGCGCTGGGTCGGCACT
Organism: Caldilineales bacterium; assembly: GCA_038247295.1. Classification (GTDB taxonomy): domain Bacteria; phylum Chloroflexota; class Anaerolineae; order Caldilineales; family Caldilineaceae; genus JAPLGZ01. The sequence continues at coordinate 23,439 of JBBRVA010000006.1, forward strand.
TTGATCGAGCGCATCGACAATCCGCTGCCATAACAACGGTTGCACAACCACTGCCGTTACATGGCCTTGTTGGTCAATTGTAAACTGCACATTGGCAGTAAGTTCAGCGATACTCATCCGTTCATCACCTCCTGGCCCTAAACGCAAATTAGCCTAAAAACGCGGTTCGGGAAATAGACTTTAATGGCACATTCTCAGGTAGCGCTAAGTTTAGTATAGCGCACATAGGATACATTGCTAAAGTTATCCATCCTCATGTCCCTGTAATCACCACGCGCACCTTCGCCGCCTCTTTGCCCATCGCTAACTGGTTCGCAAAACGATCAAAACGCTCTTTTAATTCGGGCAGCGTCACCGGTGCGCCACCGGCTAACAACGCTTGGGCAATCTGATCACAGGTGATTGCCACCTTGATCAAACCTTGGAAGAGATCGCGCAACGCCTGGATAAAGTCGTTGTTTAAATCGTCCGGCAACTGGCGCGTGGTCAGGAATTCTTGCACCTGCGTCTGTCCGGCGGCGGGCAACAAGGGCAGGGCGGCCTGCGCGGTGGGGTCGGCCAGGTTATCGAGTAATGTCTGCGTCCAGGCCGCCAGCAAGTCCGCCAGTTCATTTTCCAGCCGCGCCAACTGTTCACCCGCTTTGGGCGCGGCTAGATCGGCGCGGGTGGGCCGATAGTTACAATGGGGACACGTGGTCGTCGTCTGCAGATCTTGTTCCGTGAGCTGATAACAGGGCGTGAGTGCGGTCAGACGATTTTGGTAATCGAGCAGTTGCGGCTTGGGCATCAGGTCGATGGTGGCCAGGGCGCGCAGGTGGGCCAACGCGGGGTCTCTGAGCAAAGCTTGCTTGCGTTGGTCGTCATTGACGCCCAGGCGGACACGGCGATGCAGATCAAGATAGGCCGTGATATAGCCACTTTTGAGCGTCTGCAATTGTTGGCGCAGTTGTTGGCGAAAATCGGCCGCATTGCGCTGGGTTGGGTCAAGCACGCGCCCCACCAGTTGTCCCTGCGCCGCTTGCACCTGCTGCACCCACGCATGGTCGGCGGGCAAAATCGCCGCCGCCGTCGTCAGATAGGCAGCCAGGTCTTTGAATTCGCTCGTCAGCTCGTGCAAGCGCTCTACCGCGCGCAAAATCTGCAAGCCAGCCGCTTCGTCGCGCACTTCCTGGGTGGTGGCGCGAAAATTCTTCATCTTGCCGGGGGTGTTGTAGGCTTGCTGGGCCTCCAAGAAGCGTTTGCTCGCCTGCAACTGCTGACGATAGCGCGCAATCTCTTCGCTGCCTAACAAAGATTTCCCCCAAAAGGGCAGACCACCCTGCAATTCGTGGTCGATGCGCACCAGTTGCGCCACCAATTGACCAATCTTGGTCGCCATCTCCTGCACTGGTCCCTCATCACCTTGCGCCACTTTGTGCGCCTTACCCGGTTCCAGGCCCAGGAGTTCAAAGAGCGCGCCAATCGCCGGAAGATTAGCGCTCTTCGGCCGTTCAATATGTTTGAAATTGATCAACTCCGCCAGTGGCCGGTTGGTCAACTCGGCCAGGTTGCTCACATCAACTTTTTGGCCGGGCAGCGCCACGACCACATTACCGGCATAGATCAGCGTCGCCAGCACGACCACCACCCACTCCGGCTCCAGCCGAAACTTATCTGGGACTAGATATTCAACACCGTGGTCATCGGTCAGCAACTCGCTGCGGTTGAGCACCTGGCCTTCGCCTTTGCGGTTCAGCGCGTCCAAGATGTACTGGGCATAGCGCGACTTATCGACGCGAATGCGATCACCATCTAGCAATTCCAACGCATCCAATACGGCAATCGCTTGTTTGGTGCGGTTGGCGCTGACAATGCCACGTAAGGCGTCCTGCGCGGCCAGCTTGCGATTTTCTCCGGTAATCAGAATGCTAAAGCGCGGATAGTCGCTCGCCAGCTCGGCGAAATGATCAGCCAGACAGAACGCGCCCACGGTGTTGATCAGATCACGCAGGTTGATGCGTCCACTGGCGCCGACCAGTGGTTTGCCTTTGATCCAATCCAAGAGAGGCCGGGTTTTGCCCGCATAGGTCACTTCCATCGCCGTGGACAACTGTTCGCGCAGCCACTTGATCACTTCGGGTAGATAGGTCTTTGCCGCCCTACCTTCATAACTACTTTTGGCCTGACCAGAAGAGGTACCGGCTAGATCGAGCGCGGCGGCGTACTTCTTTAAATTTGCCTTGAATGCTGGATCAACGCTCTTCAGGCGAAAAAAGACTTCGTCGTCTAATTTGCCATCTTTGTAGATCGGCGGCGTAAAGGGTTGGATAAAATAGAGGTAAAAATCGCGTTGCGGGACCACTGTCGAACGTTCGTTGGGCGCACCAAAAAAGAGATAGCCCTGACGCGCGGCCCGGCGATCAAGCCATTCTAATTCAGTCTGCCAAATGCGATAGCCGGTGACATAGGTGTCATCGGTCAGTTCGAGCACTCGTTTCAGTGCCTCGTAGTAGGTGCGATCCAGTACGTTGTCGTCCAGGCTTTCACTGCGCCTTTCAATCAGCGCGTCATAGTCGTCGGTCTTTTTTAGATCCAGATAATATTGCCGATTGTCCGCATTGACGGAGATAAATTGACCGCTCACCGTCTTGTGGATCTCACGCAACACCGTTTCCACCAGAGAGAGCAGATCATCTGCCGGCTCACCGCCGAGATCCTCAATGCCGGGTTGATAGAGACAGAGCGTATCGCGCAACTCTTCGGGGGTCGCGCCTAGCGGTGCGTAGATATCGCCATGGGTTAGCCGATGCACCGATAGCCCCTGAATGATCTGGCGCGCCATCCGGCGGTAGGCTGGCCGGGTGAACGCCTGATCAATGCGGCTTTCCAGCACCTGGCTACAATCCACTACCTCACGAATTTCAGGAATGGCTCGATAGGCGGGATTGCCACGCAGGCGCTCCCAATATTGATCATAAGTAATCAAGCCTGGTCGGTCATCCGGCAGCGGCTCGTCCAATAACTTTTTCATCGCCTGGGAAAGCGTGCGCAAGATCTCGCGTTTTTCTACAGCGGTCACGCGCTCAAAGGTCTCAATATAGTCAGGATGGACCGGAAAGAGGCGCACAAACTCGTCTAGGCGTTCGTTCATGCGGCCATAGAATTTGGCGAAGGGCGTCAGATAGGCGCGGATGATCGCCTGTTGTTCAGCATTCTTTTTGAGCAAACGTTCGGCAACCACAAATTTCACATCGTTGCGGGCAATACGCACCTGCTCAAAGCGGTCCTTTACCCGATTCAGACTCTCCGCCACAAAGGCAAAACGAGGGCTGTCGAAAATCGCTTCCTGAATGCCAGCGATAAAGCGAAATTTCAGGTCTTTGCATACTTCCCCGATCTCGCGCAGGAAGTTGAGATCGCGAATCAATTCCTGGTCGCGGCGACTGCGCAGATAGTCTAACAGTTCATCCACCACCAAGAGCAAACCGTGATCGGGATAGACATTAGCAAAGCGCTCCATCAGATCTTCAAAAGCCGACTTATTATTGATAACCTGGTCTGCCGCCGGGAAGGTAAAAGCGACCCCCATCTCTGCCAGGTTTTCTTCCAGCACAGCAGTTAAGATACCGCGCAGCGACATTTCTGTAGAACCAATCTCAGTGCGGATCACCTTGAAGCGTCCGGCAATCGGCTGCATTGCCTGGGCAAACCCCGCATGGTTGAGCAATTGGCAAAGCTCGCCATGTTCTGCCACGCTGGAAATGACCGACATCAAGTGCGATTTACCGGTGCCATAATTACCGACAATCAGCAAACCGCGGTTATCAGCCGGCTGCTCGAATTGGAGATTCGGAAGCATAAGCGCCGTTAGCCGTTCGGCCATCTCCGCAGAAATGACATACGTACTCACCAACTGTTGCGCGGCCGACAAGCGGTCGGCATGGCGCAGTTGCACCACGCTTTCAATTGGTTCAAAATGAATCAGATCACGGTATTGCATTAGGTTTTCTTCCTAATCAACAGGTGGGTAGGGATAGGTCAGGGTAACGATGAAGATCCTGTCTGTACTATCAGCAGGTCATGCGTTGGGTAGCGTCGATAATCTGGGTGACCAGGCCACGCATAAGTAAGGTGCTCCTGTTCAATCGAACCGTTCCAGGCTACCACGATTGTGTAATTCGTCGCAATTTTCTGCAACACGCGGAGTGGGTCAACCTGCAAGGCTCGATCAAACAGGATCTCCGTATTGTCTAGTAATACTGGATCCGTGCCAGCGTCAGCGACTAACTCGCCAAGCCAACGAGCCGCAAGCAAGCGGCGTTGGCGTTCGTCAACATCAAGCAAACGACGGGCAAGTTCCAAATTGGTATTTAGATAGACTGTATCCGTGCGCTCCATCACCTGCTTGAGTGCCTGGGTTTTGCCGCTTTGATGCGGTCCCACCACTAGAATTAGCCGTTCATATAGCTCACGCGCTGGTCTGATTAAGGATAGAATTTGCTCTGCTGATGATAAGACCATAGATTTATCGCTACGTTTTTACTTTATTTTGTGCTTTGTTTTATCTAAGTTTCATCTGGCTTAGCGTTTCAACTCCCCAAGTCGCAATGTCATCTTACCTAGTAGATGTTTATTCTATTGATACAGCTTGGGTGGCTCATCATCAGGTGTGCCAAAGTCACAATCCGTAGTCAATAAGGTAAGCCAGCGTTGGGAAAAGCATACCCTGCTTTGTGGCTCTCGACAAGATTATTCGATGAATAGTGGGATGCGAGAGGGTCTGCCAAAGGATAGTATAACACACGGAAAAATATTAATAAAGTCGTTAGATTTACGTAAATTCCCCAAATAATCTTTTTCTCAGTTTGACATAGTGAGATCAAGAGCTGGTGGGCATATCAATGCTAAAGTGACGACCTGGGACAAGAGCTGTCCGGTTGCCAAAACCAGACACATCTTATCCAAGGACATGTCACTTCTAAAATATTGCGCTCGCGCCCTCTCACAACCCCAACAGATCGCTGACAAGCAGCAGAATCAGTTCGAGAATCGGTGCAACACTTGTCGATTGTTGGCAAACTCGTTTGTTACTACTGCGGCAAGTGGGAAAACTAAAGCGGCGGGGCGTGGGGGGGCCCAGGGTAATAAAAAAAAAAAAAATGGGGTGGCCGAAACCCCCCCCCCCCCAGGCGTATAAATATTTTTAAAAAACCAAAATTAAAATAAAAAACAACA
>JBBRVA010000007.1:0-28385 GCA_038247295.1 Caldilineales bacterium
AAAAGCCAACAAAAAGGCTGATTTGCCGGTGCCATAGGAGCCAATAATGTTAAACGAGTGAATGCCCGTTTTGAAGTCATTGAGAATCTGATCGTAGATCCGTTTGGCGTTGGCCGTCGGAATATAGTGCAATTCCTGTTCGGCATCCCGGATCAGATTGACCGATGGTGAAAAACTAGGCGGCATAACGCTGTCCAGTGCGGTCTGTTAATTGAGGTATTTAGCGGATTGGATCTCGCGGATGCCTGCATCGTCAGTAAAGGTCACACCCGGAAATTTTGTCGTGATTTCGTTGATCTTTTGCTGCAGCGCGCCACGGGTCAGGGCAAAGATCAAGCCAATGCCATCTTCTTTGACCAGCAGAGAATCGAGTGAGATCGAATTGCCGGCTTCTTGGTGTAACAGACAGTAGAGCAGAATCTCCGCCGGTAAATCGCTGCGGTCATAGCTCTCAATTTTGTACAAATTGCCGGCGCTATCTGTGCGGTCTAACCCCTGAAGTAAATCCAAATCAAGCAGCACCGCCGAAAAATCGTCTTCCACATTCCCGGCTTTTGACATGGGCCGCAGGTAGTTCTTTACAAAGACATCCACATCGCGCTGTAAACTGCGGCGGCTAATGTTTTGCTCACTCTCTTTACACTTCCGCTCCAGGAAATTGGTCAGTTGCTCTTTGGTAAATTCAATGCGCTCTTTGCGAAACTCATTAAAGACAAGCGAGTAGATCGATGCCTGTTTGGTTGTGACCAGCAGATAGTGGAGCAGCCAAAGCGTACCGATATTTTCCAAATAGGGATCTTTGCCTTGGTCAGCAAAGAGTGTATCAGCAATCGGCGTTGTCTGCAATGTATCGTCGATTAGGCCAAAGCTCTTTAGCCAAAACTGAATGGCAATCACCATGTTGCGTCCTACCCCCAACGCCGCAACAGCCACGCCGTCAGCAAATTGACCTTGCTGCTTGACAAAATCATAGCCCTTTTTCAGCCAGAATTGGCGACAGTGAAAGGTTTCGTGGCCGGAGAAGGAGTACTTAACCATAAAGACACATTTCTATAGTACGAATAAATTGATAGCACATCTGTGCGTTTGCGCACAAGATAGTATACCATAGTGAAAGCAAATTCAGGCAAGATGAAAGCGGGAAAGCAGATCATTCCATAGACAGGTCAACGCTCTCTAGGGTAAGCTGATCAGGATACGGGGATAACGGAAAAGATCGATGAATCCACACTTCACTATTACCAACACCATGACCCACGGTCTAGCGCAAATTGAACGGGCGCGGGGTTTCTAGAAGCGGCCCAACTCTCGGCGGCCTGGATTCGCCCTATGAGTGAACGCGCCCTGTTGTTGGAAGCTCATCACACGCCCATATTGAAGGCACCAAGCTAACCTTGGATCAAGCTGAACAGTTGCTGGCCGGCGAAGCGGTGCCCCAAGCCGATGCCGATGATGTGCAGGAGTTACTCAATTATCGCGATGCTTTCCATCTGGTTGCAGTTAAAAGGACTGGTGGATAAGCAGTTGGTGGTTGTTTCCGGCGCAACCAATCAGGCAATCTACCGTTTGCGTGCAGAAAGATAAACTTGCGACAGAAACTTGCGACAGCTTGCGACATCATGTGGGAGTGAAAGGGGGCTCGCCATGGTCGTTATTCGTGACAAACCGGCGGTGATTGAAGCCGCGCTAGGGTTGGATCGTCTCTGCTATTACTGGTCCATCACCCTCGATCCTGAGAGCGCTTTGGTCGTTGCCGTCAATGTCAGGAGATGAACGCTGCCAACCGGCTTGTCCTCACGGAGCTGATTCAACGGATCAATGCGTATCTGCCGCGAATCGACTTTGGTCCGACTAACCCCAATCAACCCAACGCCAGCATGACCATCTTTCTTATGTAAAATTAGCGCTGCTCATTCCACAATCCTGCGTCATGCGTGGATAGGATTCTCTGGGCCCGGGTAAGATAGTGCGGGATAAGCCCGATGATGTTGTATGAATGCTTTGGCAGACTGATTGATAACTGACGGAAAGGTGTTTTGTGTAAGGAAACAGACAAGATTATAATAGAGACCGGCTCGTTGCGCAGCGGCTCGTTGGATGGGTTTTATTCAGTCTCCACCTCAAGGGCTTTTCGCTAATACGTTTGCATGTGCCTATATCGCGCGTTGGACGAACGGAATCTAAAGAATTGATGGTGTCGTTTCAATTGCTGGGCTCAGTTTCGCTGTTCAAAAACGGGCAACCCCTAAGCCAGTTTCGTAGTCAGAAAGAAGCCGCCCTCCTCATCTATCTCGCCCAAACGGGCCAATCTCATGCGCGTGAATTCATTGCCGATCTGCTGTGGGATGACAGAACAACCCAACAGGCGCTCAGCAATTTACGCACTGTGCTCGCGCGCTTACACAAGCAGGTTGGCGATGCGTTGGTGGTGTCGCGCAAAACACTGACCCTCGCACCGCAGAGTCAGCAACAAGTCGATTCAGTCATTTTGCTACGGACATTGGCCAAGGTTGGGCCAATCGACACACCCGCCAAAGCCGACGCCCTCCAAACCGCGCTCGACGCCTACCGGGGCGACTTCCTCGCCGATTTCCGCTTGCCCGACGCCCCCCAATTTGAACAATGGGTGACAACGACGCGCGAACAGATCCGCCGTCAGGTCATTGTCGCCTACGACAAGTTGGGCCAATATGCGATCGCCACTGGCGCGGTTGAGGACGGCATTGCGCTTGCCCAGCGCTGGCTTGCGGTGGATCGGCTCGATGACGCCGCGCACACCCTGCTGATTCGCCTGCTCCTCGAAGCTGGTCAAACCGGCGCGGCCGTTGCCCATTATGACTACTGCACTGAGCTGTTGCGCAAGGAACTGGACATTGCGCCGCCCGCCGCGATGATGACGTTGATCAAGAACGTATTGCCGTCCTCTCCTGCGCTCCGGAAGCCAGATATTGTGCAGCCGGCTAGTGCTGTGCTACCGACAGTGGTCAAACAGCCAGTTAATCGGCCGCGCCACAATTTGCCTGCGCCGCACGATCAATTTTTGGGGCGCGTCGCCACGCAGCAAGATATTGGGGAGCGCCTGGATCAGCCGTGGTGTCGGCTGGTCACCATTGTGGGGCAGGGCGGGGTGGGCAAAACGCGGCTCGCCACCACCGTGGCCCGCAGCTGCCGTCATCACTATCCCGATGGCGTTTGGCTGGTTGAACTGGCCGAGATCGACCGCCATGATGCCGACCTGGCGGAAGCGATTGCCGTTGAAATCGCCACTGTCCTCGACCTGCGTTTGAGTGGATCGACAACACCGGTGGAACAACTGTTGGGCCACCTGCAACACAAAGCGCTGTTGCTCGTGCTGGATAACTTTGAACATCTGCTGGAGGGCGGTGCGCAGCTTGTGCTCGACCTGATCGAGCGCTGTGAAAAAGTGCAACTGCTCGTCACCTCGCGCGAGGCGTTGCGCACTCGGGCCGAATGGACGGTGACGCTGACAGGGTTGGGTTACCCGACGGACGCCACGGGTGAGGCGTGCTCAGATGCGGTGGAGCTCTTTGCGGCGCGGCGCACGCAGGGGCGGCAGGACACAATGTCGGCTGATGACCTCGTGGTTGTGCGCCAAATCTGCCGCCTGGTGGAAGGACTGCCACTAGCGATCGAACTGGCTGCCGCGCTCGCCCACTGTACACCATTGCGCACGATTGCCGACGAACTGCGTGCCGGCTTCGATGCGCTGGCCACCTCGTTGCGCGATGTGCCGCACCGCCATCGTAGCCTACAGATTGTCTTCGAGATGTCGTGGCGCACGTTGACCAACCCGTTGCAAGCGCGTCTGGCCCGGCTCTCTGTTTGCCGCGGCGGCTTTACCGCGGCGGCGGCGCAGCACATTGCCGCCGCAGACACCCACCAACTTGCCGCGCTTGTTGAGAAGTCACTGTTGACACACAATGTCGAGACACAACGTTATACACTCCATCCGGTTGTGCGCGTCTATGCTGCGGCAGAGCTGGCTGAAGTCGACCCTATTGTGCAAAAACACGCGCACTACTATCTCACGCTGCTGGCTGGGCAGAGCGCTATGTTGCAGAAAGACGCGCCACAACACGCCGTGGCCGCGCTCGAACCAGAGATGGAGAACGTGCGTCTGGCCTGGCAAAGTGGATTGGCGCTCCCTTCGACAAGCTCAGCCGCCGGTTTGCTTGCTGCCGCGCTCACTTCACTATCCATCTACTACCAACTACGCGGTCGATCCCATGAGGCAGAGGCGACCATGCAGACCACGTTGCGCACCGCAACGGCGTGGGGGGCAGCGGGCCTCGCGTTGGCGACCCGCTCTGGGCTGGAGCGGGCGCGCTTCCAGAATCGGCTGGGCCGCTATCGCGCCGCGTTGGAGACCGTGGAAACGGCCTTGCGCGATGCACAAATGTGCGGGGACCGCTGGTCCGAAGGGATGGGGTATGTGCTGTGGGGCGAGGCGCTTTGGCGGTTGGGCGAGTATGCAGTGGCGCAAACCAGGCTGACCCACGCCCTCACCGTTGCCCATGCTATCGGCAGCACCCTGCTCGTCGGCTGGTGTCACCACCATCTAGGCGTCATCGATGATATTCAAAGCCGCTATGCTATGGCCCACGACCATCTGCAACAGGCTTGTGCCGCGTGGCGGACAATTGACAATGTGCAAGCTTTAAGCGGTAGTCTCAACAGCATCGGTCTCGTCTGCTACCATCAAGGCGATTTGCCCGCCGCTGAACAGGCGATGGAGCAAGCTCTGACCCTCTGTAACCAGCTAGATGATCGCCATCGCCAATCGACCTTACTTAACAATCTCAGCATGATTTCGACTGAGCAAGGCAACTACCTCAGCGCACACCATTATTTACAGCTTGGTCTGGAGTTGGCAAATGCAAATGGCGATTTGGCTGCGCAAGGATTAGTTTACACGAACCTCGGCAAAAACTATCGTTTGCTGGGCAAAACTGGGTTGGCAGTCGAAAGTCTGGAGGAAGGGGTACAAATTTCCGAATCGATCGGGAACCGTACTTTGATGGCAACAGGATTGTTTTATCTAGCTGAAACTTCACGCGAAGCTGACCCAAAACGCGCAGAGGCTTTGTATCGGCAAGCGTTGAGCATCGCTCGACAAGACAACCTACAGCACACTGAGTGTGAAGTTTTGATCGGCATGGCCGAGTTTTTGAGCAAGGATAACGAACGCGAAGCAAAACAATCCGGTACCCTAGCTGTTGCGCTGGCAAAAACCCTCCAAAACCCACACTTGCTGGAAAGAGCCACTGCTATCAACCACTATCTGAGCGTGGCATAGATGTAAATGAAAAACACCTGCCTGTGTAAGGTCTTCGCTGTTGGCTCGTTAGATGTGAAATTTGGCTGATTTGTGTGTATCGGTGTGGATAAAGGAAAAGTGCACCGTACATCCGTATAGCTTGCAGGCTGCGCCCATTGCGACCACTCTGTCGTTCTAGGCTTGGTGGATTGTGGTCAAAAGGAGAGACCGAGATCGTCAAAAACGATCTCGGTCTCTCGGGAACTTCTTACGGCTTAGTTAGTGAGCGTGCGTTATGTCGTTCAGCAACCAGTGTGTCCGCCACCGCAAGCATAGGTGATGGCGGGCTGCAAGGCGAACAGCAGTGTGAAGAGAACGGCGATGGCAATGGTCTTCCAATTCGTGAACCGTTTCATGCGAATCCTCCGTAGGTGTGAAATGTGATTGTTTTGGTGTCTCGTGTGGGCTGCGTTGATGGTCACAGCCTACGGGGGCGGCACACCCACAGCGCACCCAGGAGGATGTGGGTTTGGGTGCGATTGGGTGCGGAGAAAAGAATTGCGAATGGTGAATGGTGAATGATCTCGCCGCGCGGCGACCATTCACCATTCACCATTTACCATTTACCATTTACAATTCAACTGGAGGTTTCGGTGGCGAAAGGCGATGACATCGAAAAACGGTTGATCGAGTTTGCGGTGCGCATTATTCGCTTGTGCGAGACGATGCCAACGGCAGTGGCGGGAAGGCACTTAAGCGGTCAGCTTGTACGAAGTGGCACATCGCCGGCATTTAATTATGGCGAGGCGCGGGCAGCCGAAAGCACACGCGATTTTGTTCACAAAATGCGCGTCGTCCATAAGTGGTGCGGTACTCTTTGCGTCCGGTCAACAAGCGATGCGTGCCACCGCCTTTGCGACCACGGTGGACCAAGGGCAGAATGGTCGGAAAGGGTTTGGTCTTGAGCAGTTCAACCACGCCGTTGTTGTCAAAACCGCGGTCAAGATAGAGTCGCTTGAGGCGTAAGCCGAGTTCTTCCCCTCGAGCCAACAGCCGCTTGAGCACATCCACCATTTTCTCCTGGCGCTGTACGAGTACGATGGCCAAGGTGTAGCGTTTATCCATTGCGGTCTACTGAGCATAAACCAGTGTAATCCGATGCATATAACCCAACAGGAGCCAATCCATGCGTTACACGCTTAAAGAACGAATCTTTAGCCTGCGCGAAAGCTACTACATCCAAGACGAAACCGGCCAAAATGCCTTTGAGGTGCGCGGTCGCCTACTCTCCTTGCGCGATGCGCTGACTTTGCATGATCTCAAAACTGGGGAAGAGATCAGCATCCACGAAAAGATGCTCTCACTGCGCCCGGTCTACACGATCGAGCGGCCCAACCAGCCAGATGTCGCGGTGCGTAAGGACTTTATCAACATCCTACGTGACGGCTTCACAATTGACTTGCCCGGTAATCAGACCGACCTGCGGATTCAGGGGGATATTCTCGACCTGAGTTACACGATTACCCGCGATGGCACAACCGTTGCCCAATCCTCAAAGAAGTGGATCTCGCTGCGCGATAGCTATATTGTGGATGTTGCTCCTGGTGAAGATCCGGTTCTGATCATCGCCTGTGCACTCATCATCGATCGCATGGCCCACGAGGGTGAAGAAGGGCGTTCCTAGGAGTCTTCAATGTTACGAGTAACCTTGCGGATCATTGTCGGCGTGATTGGGGTTGCCTGCATGATCACCGTCCTATTCGCCCTGACTGCAAGCGACGAATGGTGGATGCGTGCCTTTGACTACCCACGCCTGCAAATCACTATCGTCTCGATCATCGTTCTGATCCTGTCGCTGCTGCTCTTTCGCTGGCGCCCCTGGTGGAATGCTCTTTATCTGGTGCTGCTTGGTATCGCAGTTGGCTATCAACTCTATATTCTCTACCCATATTGGTATCCGGTGACACCGGCTGTGCCCAGCCGCACCGCCACTACCGAGCGCACCTTTGGTCTGCTGTCGGCCAATGTGCTCATGGAAAATCGGGATGCCGCCGCCTTTCTGGCGATTGTTGATCAATACGATCCCGATCTGCTGCTGGTGATGGAGCCAAACGACTGGTGGATGGAGCAGCTGCAACCCATTCGCGATCGCTATCTCTATCACGTAGAGCAACCGCAGGAAAATCATTACGGGATTGCATTCTATTCTCGTTTTCCCCTGCAAGAGACGGAAATTTACTATTTTGAAGATACCGGGACACCCTCGATTTATACCGTAATCCAACTGCCCGCTGGGGATGAAGTGATCTTCTATGGCGAGCACCCGCGCCCGCCGCTACCGGAAAACTCTGTGCAAGCTGCCGATAAAGAGCTAATCAAAATTGCCAATCGTGTGCTCGCCGCCGACCGTCCGGTGGTCGTTGCCGGCGACTTCAATGATGTCCCTTGGTCATATACGGTAGAAACCTTTGCCTCGATTAGCCATCTGCGCGATATTCGCATTGGCCGCGGCTTTTATAATACGTTTGACGCTCAAAATCCCATCTTGCGCTTACCGATTGACCACATCTTTCTATCGCCAGGGCTGGGATTGGTTGAGTTCGCCGACCCAATCCGCTTCTCCTCCGACCATTTTGCCCTCTTTGTCCAGTTGGTTGTTGATGAAAGCGTGCGGTGATCTCAATTACAGTGAACTCAATACCCTAACTGTGCCAAGTAACCGTTACTGGCGGTGAAGCTCCTATAGAAAAGCACGTCATCCGCGATAACCACCTGTGCTAGCAGCTTCCCGACACGTAACACCCATTTGACCCAATGCCCCTTATGGGGGCTATAATTACTTTCATTATCAGTAAATTGCAGAGCAGTAGGCACGTTTTCGTGCCGGCCCGTTTCGCACGAAGGCGTGCTCACTTCTCGAATGCGGTCTACGGATAAAGAACTCAATGAGTCGAACATCAACCTCAAAATTATTCTGCGGAGTGAACTTTTGCCCGAACTATAGCTAACGAGCATTATGGATGAATGCGATCAGCTTTGTCGGATTATCAATGCGCGTATTCAGACCGGGCTTAGAAAGCGGTGAATTGTAAATTGTAAATGGTGAATGGTGAATGGTGAATGGCGAACGCCCTCAGCACGCTGTTCATTTACACTTCACCATTCACCATTTACACTTCACCATTTACAATTTTTACAATTCGTTTCTCATGACAAAACTCCGTATCGAAATGCTAGGCCCACTCATGGTGACTGTAGGGGGCAAGCCGGCCGCCTTCCGCACCGATGCCGAGCGCGCCCTGCTCGCCTACCTCGCCACGTATCAGGGCCTTCCCCAGCGCCGCGACACATTGACCGCACAGCTCTCGCCCGACCGGGGTGACAGTGACGCGCTCACCTACCTGCGCAACCGCCTCACCCGGCTACGCAGCGCCCTGGGCGATGACAAGGCCGTGCCGCCGTGGCTCGATGTAGATCGTAAACAGATCACTCTACGCACCGGCGACGACATCGTGATCGACGTAACCCGCTTTGCGCAGCTTCTGGCAACGGTGGAGACGCATGCCCATCGCCAGTTGGCGGGTTGCCCGACCTGTTTGGCGCAACTGCAAGCCGCGGTCGACCTGGTGCGCGGCGAGTTGTTGGCCGGGCTAAACTTCCCCAGTGAAACGTGGGAGGCATGGCTGCTGGCCCAGCGCGAGCACCTGCAACAGCGGGCGTTGGCAGCGATGACCCTCTTGCGCGACGCACGGCTGGCGCGCGGCGAGTGGGCGGCGGTGCTGGCTGTGGCGCAACGTCAGCTAACCCTGGAACCGTGGCTGGAAGCGGCGCATCAAGCGCTGATGACAGCCCACGTTCAGCTCGGCGACCGCAACGCCGCCCTTGCCCAGTATGAACACTGTGCCGCCGTGTTGTGGGACGAACTCGGCGTCGAGCCAGAGGAGGAGACCCAGCAACTACGCCAGCAGATTTTCGACAGTGAAATGGTTGTGGCGGGCAGGGCGGATGGTCCCAACAATTTGCCATTACAAACCGGTCGCTTCTTTGGCCGCGAGACGGAAAAAACGCACCTGCTCCAGCGGCTCGTGGACCCCAATGTTCGCCTCATCACGCTGGTTGGCGCGGGCGGCTGCGGCAAAACGCGCCTGGCGGTCGAAGTGGGCCAAGCGATCAAAACTAACTTTCCCGATGGCGTCTGGTTTGTGCCGTTGGCTGCGATCAAGGGCAAGCCAGAGCAGATCACAGGGCAGATCAAGATCGCGGTGGGCGAGGCCGCCGGATTGGGGCACGCCGACAAACAGCTAACGGGCGATCAGGTATTCGCCATCCTGCGCGACAAACGCATGCTACTGATCTTGGACAACTGCGAGGTGGTACTGGACGAACTCGGGTTCATTCCTGGGTGGCTCAAGCGTGCGCCACAGGTGGTGATCCTGGCAACTGCGCGCGAGGCGCTCAACTTTGGGGCCGAGGCGGTGGTCTTGCTGGACGGCCTGCCAACTGGTGATGCGGCGATCAGCGACGGGAAGACGAATGCCGCCGAATCGCTCTTTGCCGAACGGGGGCAGATGGCGCGCGCCGACTTCGTAATTTCGGCGGAGAATCTGCCGCAGGTGCGCCAGATCTGCCGGTTGGTCGATGGGTTGCCGCTCGGCATTGCGCTGGCTGCGGCTTGGGTGCGGCGCCGTTCGCTGGCACAGATTATCAGTTCCATCGACCAGTCGCTCGACTTTCTCAGCACGGGGTTGCGCGATGTGGACCCACGCCATCGCAGTATGCGGGCGGTCTTTGAGACTTCGTGGCAGTTACTCGACGCCGCGGAGCAGGCGGTGCTGGCCGCGCTGGCAGTCTTCCCGACGAGCTTTTCGGCCACAGCCGCCGCAGCAGTTGCCGGCGCGACACTTTATGATCTCGACCTGCTCTGCGAAAAATCCCTGCTCCAACAGCAGCGCGAAGCGGAGCGCTACAGCCTGCACAGCCTGGTGCGCCAATTTGCCGCGGAGAAGCTGGCGGTTCGCACGTCGGAGATTGAGCGGGCCTTTGTCGATTACTATTTTGTTTATGCTCGCCACCATAGAGACGATTATGCTCAGCTCCAGCCCGAGTGGCGCAACTTTTTGGCCGCGGTCACCAAAGCCCACGGGCTGAAGGCGTGGCAGACGGTGCTCGATTTTGTGCAGGTACTGGATGAGCCGTGGTTCCGGCAGATTCGTTTTACCGATATGCGCGCTGGGTTGGCGTTGGCGCTGGACGCAGCGGAGGTGCTGGCGGATCAACAAGTGCTGGCGCGTACGCGGTTGCGGCTGGGTGAGGTTGAGATGGAGTTGAATGCGTATGACGTAGCCGAGACGCATCTATTGGCTGCGCTCGACCATTTCATGCAGGCGGAAGACGGGTTGAGGATTGCGCAGGCTACCTATTTTCTTGGCCGGATTAAACACGAGCTGGCGCAGGATGCGCAAGCCACAGAACTTTTTAACAAGTCCAAGCGCATTTTTGAAGACGAAAACGATCCGCTTGGCATTGCCAAAAACCTGAACCTGCTCGCCATCTGCGAAATCAGAAAAAGTCGAGATTTCCAGGCCGCGCGTGACTATCTAGAACGATCGATTACGTTGCAGCGAAAGCGGCCTTTGTCGTCGACCTACGTTGAAACGTTGCGCAACCTGGCATGGGTTCAGGGCAGTTTGGAAGCAGATGTAGATGCCGAGAATTGTCTTGCGGAAGCGTCTAACGTCAGTCGTCAACTCAATGATCGCGGCGAATATGCAGCCGTACTGTATGACCGGGTTGTTCTATGCAAATTGCGTAATCAATTTGATGAGGCATTGGCGTTTGGCTACGAATGTTTAGAACACTTTAGAACGTTGGGCAGTTTGCGCTGGGAAGCCCTGATCAAGACCCAATTAGGTCTTCTGCATCAAGCCAAACAGGAGCCGGATCGAGGGCTGGCGTTGCTGACGGCAGGGCTGCAACTCTTTGGCGACCTGGGAGATTTATACGAGCAGGCCTATTCCTATTATTACCTACACAAACTATATGCTGAAATCGGTGAAGCTGAACAAAGCCGCAATGCCAAACAACACGCGCGCAGATTAAATCTTGATCTGAAAGATCCGCAGCTACAAGAGCGACTTAACGAAATTAGCTAGTGGCGACCTGATCCATACGGCCCCCTGTCGCCCCAGTTGTCCAGGTACCACTTCAATTTTTCGTCCGCAGGTAATGCAGCGTCGACCGCGGCGGCGTCTGTTTTGCTAGCGAGCAAGATCGGCAACGAGACGGGGGCGCGGGCTGTTTCCCGTCCGGTTAAGGCCGCCATTTTGCGCGCGTATTCTTCTGCGCTTTCATCATCGCGCCGACTCCAAGGGATCTCAATTGAATACGCCTTGTCACTGTCTGGATCGCGATCATTAAATCTGGCTGTCTTGAGCAAGTGGTTGGCAAATTCCCTGATGATGGGTCGAATCGCTTTTATCACCCGCTCAATATTGACAACCCTGTCCAGATACACGGCAGAATCATCTGGCAAGTAAAGTCGTTCGGGGCGATTTTTGCTGCCTTGCGTTTGCCCATATCCCCAACCGTCCAAAAGCTCCGTCCACTCTTGATCGAGCTTAGCCGGCAACAGCGAAAAATTATATTGCTTCGGCTCTTTCTGGTCTACGTCACTTAATACCCGTAGGATTTCAGAGAGAATGTAGGAACGCACCAGCGGCGCCGGGTGTTCGGCATCGTCTTTCCAGGCCCGCGCTTGATCGCCGGAGGCAAGAAACGCCTGCATACTAAAAACAGATAGCGGTCCGGCGACGATGCAGCCATACAAATCGGCAAAGATCTCTTCACACCAGCGATAATAGGGATTCTCCTCAAATTTTTTGCTGATCTCGCGGAACGTTTTACCACGCTCAAGTTTACCGTGCTGATACACATAGTGGCCCACCTCATGCGGAATCGCCATCAGTTCAAATGCCGAAAAATCTTTGCCGGTTAACGTCTTGTCATCCCCTGCGCTATCGATCGGTGAAATGCGATCGTAGCTGACGCCGACTAAAATGAACCGATTGGTATAGGGCACGCGGTGGATATGGGTCGTGTCGCTGAAATAGGTGATGACGGCCAGGGGTTCCGCGTGATCTGGGAGCAGATGTTGAAAAGGAGCCACCGCTTTGATGGCGAGCTTATCCATGACCAAAAGCTCCACGGCCTGCTCGCTCTGGTGGTACTTGCCATCCGCGGCATCGTGATTCCAGCGCCGTTGAATCACGGCGCGCTGGATAATCTCGTGGTCGGTGGCGATGCACTGAAAGCATCGCCTAAATAGATGCAGGGGTGAAAGCGACTTGTTTTGTTGATGCTCGGTCAACGAGCTTTGCATCAGTTCCTGAAGCATGTCCCGGTCAAAAGCGTTCAGCATCTGGCTGAGCATATAAAGATTTAACGTAACTGTTCAGGCTATAAATTACTACAGCGGATTTAGATAGGAACGGATGGTTGGCTATGTTGACAAAATCCGTTTCTATCTAAATCCGCTGTAGTAGGCTGAATAGTTACGATTTAACAACTGTTTGATCTGAAAATCGTGGTCGATGACGTCGGATAAGCTTTGCGTTTGCCCGGATTTGGCCTTATCCAAAAGTTGCTTTAGCGGCTCGCTGGCTTCCGCTTGTTTGTTTTCTGCTGTGTTGACCGCATCGATCAGCTGTGCAACTGTGTCAATGGAAAGACCGCCCACCGCTTGAAAAGCATCAGCAAGCAAGATGTTGGTCGCTTGGATCACGCCTTTCATATTGTGGGTGCGCCCTTTTAACAGTTCGGGGCGAAAGTAGTCAAATAAACGTTTACTCCTGATATCAAGGCTGCTCAAGGTGACTGTCCAGGCAAATTGTTCACCCGTTTGATCAGCAACGGCGTGCGTAAACACGAACGACTGTTGCCCTGTATCCGCTTGGAAAAGCGGATGTTCCGTCACCGTGCCATGCGCGACCAGGAAGCCGGTTTTGGGATATCCGTTCGCAACCGAGGGGTACCCATTCTCAAGATAAATGGCATCACCTTCGAGCAGCGACTCGCCAACCTTTTTCTGGGGGTTGGCTGAGCGGATTGTCCACCGGCCGGTCCCGTTGTCCCGGTCGCGGGCGCCGGATGTAAAGACGCCACATGTCACTTTTCCGTGGTAGGCTTGGAAGGGTTCCAAATGCTCGATCCAGCCACAACAGTCGAGATATCCAGCGTCGGGGTACAGATTGAGCAAGTGAACCGTGTCACCCATGTTGATCGCTGTGCCATCCGGCCTCCCATCGGCTGAAACGACCCGCCAGCTGCCCGAAGAGCCACCGTCCCGGTTCGGCGTGCCATGCGTCGAGACAAAGGTGCGTTCTGTGCCAGACACATTCCAGAACTCGGGCTTGTCTGTAACCCAGCCGCGCGTGTCGAGATAACCGCCGTCTGGCAAGCTGTTCTGTAGATGAATGAGGGAGCCAACTCGAATGGCTTTGTTTTGATCGGGCATTGGCAATCTCCTTGAATGGTGAATTGCGAATGGTGAATGGTGAATGGTGAATGATCTCAGCACGCTGCTCATTTACCATTCACCATTCGCAATTCTTTCTACGCTGATCGCTTCCAAAGTATACCCTACAAAACGCAGCCTTTCCACTCCCGCCAGGGCCTTGGCCGCGCGGTGGAAGCGTTTTGGAAGCGTTACCCCTGTATGATGTTCAGCAGCGAGACTGGGAAGTAAATACGCTACTTCACGAAAAGAAGATGAACAAAAAAGAGATGACGCCAATGACACAACCAGAACAAAGTAAAGTAACCAATCAAAGCGGCACCTGGTGCCGCGCTTATCGAATCAGCTATTACTGAAAAGGTGGATCTTATGCAAACCGAATTTCAATGTTTTGTGCAACAGCTAGCTCGATCAAAGAACAATGGGCGATTCTTATCAATCCTGTTGTCGCTGGTACTGGTGTTTGGCAACTTACAGCTAGCCAGTGCAGTGTCAAGTGATATGCAAAGTGTAGCGGTCGTTAATCGCAGTATGATGAGGCAAGACACAGACACCGCCAAAGCGCTCGCGTTAGCAATGGGCGTACTCGAGACATCCATCATTTCTGCCGACCTAATGGGCAGTGATCCGCGCGGCGTGGCCGTGATAACCACGACACTAGGGACGGCTGGCTTTCCCACCGAGGGTGCCACCTTTGCGGTGCTTGCGACAGGGCTTGCAACGGACGCGAGCCTCCCCAACAACGAAGAGAACCGGAGTACTGCACTGGACGGGCTCAACAATAGCCAGGGACAGGATCTGGTCCAGCTCCACCTGCAACTGAAGGTTCCTGACAAAATCAACTGTGCTAGCTTCGACCTGGCCTACTACTCAGAAGAGTTTGCGGAGTATGTCGGGCAACAATACAACGATACGTTCACGGCGCAGATTAACGCGTCTGATTTGCCGATTTCAGAAAACGCAGTGAGCGCGCCAGGCAACTTCGCCTTTGACACAGAGGGAAATATTCTCTCTATCAACGCCAGCTTCGGCGTACAGGGCAACACGGGCACCACCTACGACGGTGCAACGCCGCCGTTGCGCGCCCGGACGGCCGTCGTGCCCAGCAGCACAATTGACCTTTACTTCTCTATTCAAGATTTGGGTGATTCTGTTTACGATTCCGCCGTCTTTCTCGATAAGTTTTTCTGGAGTGAAGATCCAAATTGTGAAGAGGGTGCAACGGTCGATACCGACGGCGACGGTTTACTAGATGAATGGGAAACGAAGGGGTTAACCGTGACCGTCGGCGGCGTGACCGAATTTGTCAACCTTCCGGCGATGGGCGCTAATCCACAACACAAAGACATCTTCGTCGAGATTGACTACATGGTAGAACGCTCGGACACTGGTGAAATCGAACACACGCATCAGCCGATATCAGAAGCGATCACAGACGTTGTGACTGCTTTTGCCAATGCGCCGATAACCAATGTGGACGGCACGACGGGTATTCGACTTCATGTTGACTACAGCAAGACGGCGCCCCTCACTTACGGTGTGGCAGCCACCTGGGGTGCCCTTAGTAAAAGTGATGAGCTGACGCACACAGACTCCATCGGAGAAGCACCAAATGGTAACTTTACTTGGTCAGGGTTTGATGCCATTAAAGCAAACCACTTTACAACGGCCCGTGCGGCGGTGTTCCACTATAACATCTGGGCACACCAACTAGCGCCGGGAAACTATAGCAGTGGTATATCACGGGATCTGCCGGCAAGTGACTTCCTTGTCACCTTAGGCCCTTGGGGTGGGACTGATCAATATGCCGGCATCGGTACCCCGCGCGCCCAGGCCGGAACCTTTATGCACGAGCTAGGACACAATCTTGGGTTACATCACGGTGGCGCTGACGATACCAACTTCAAGCCCAATTATCTGAGCGTGATGAACTATGCGTTTCAGACAAACGGTCTCATTTTTAATCAGGGCCAAGGCTACTTTGACTACTCGCGCTTCAGCAATGGGGTCCTCAACGAGAACAGCCTAGACGAGACGAATAGCGTCTTTACGGCAACCCATACCACAACCGATACGTACGGGACGCTCTGGTTCTGTGGATTAGACAAACCCAAATCGGACAATGATACTGCTAAAGCTGACTGGAACTGCAACGACGTCTATACCGATACACAGGTGGTCGCAAATATTAACCAGGGCTATTCGTGGAACCACAACGATACTTTGGACACGTTGACTAACCAGAATGATTGGGATCTACTCGTCTATACGGGCGGCGCGCTTGGTCAGCCAGGGGCGACCGTGGTTTTGCCCGATGTAACCGAAGTCGACGAGATTACCAAAGAACAGGCCGATCAGATCCCCGCCCTCTACCCGGAAATTGTCGCTGTGCGGCCAACGACGGTAGCGACGTGGACACTGCAAGCGACCCTTGAAGGTCACACCAGCCCGGTGTGGGGTGTGGCCTGGTCGCCCGATGGTAGCCAATTTGCCACGGGGGCAGAGGATGCGACGGTGCGGGTGTGGGATGCCGCCACCGGTTCAGCGCTAGCCACCTTTGAAGGCCATAGCGACAGTGTTTATGGGGTCGCCTGGTCACCAGACGGGACTCAGCTCGCCTCGGGCGCCGCCGACAACACGGTGCGGGTCTGGAATGCCGCCACCGGCGAAGTTGTGGCTGTGCTGGAAGGTCATACCGGCACCGTGCGCAGTGTCGCTTGGTCACCGGACGGCGCCCAACTCGCTTCGGGCGCCGCCGACAGTACGGTACGCACCTGGGACGCCGCCACGTGGACCGTAGCGTATACCTTGGCGGGCCACACGGGCGAAGTGAACAGCGTGGCCTGGTCACCAGACGGCGCCCAACTCGCCTCTGGGGCAGACGACATGACCGTGCGCGTGTGGGATGCCGCCACGGGCGATGTTCTTACGACGTTTGCAGGTCACACCGATCGGGTTTGGAGCGTGGCCTGGTCGCCCGATGGCACTCGGCTAGCCTCTAGTGCCGAAGATGGCACTGTGCGCATCTGGGATATGGCCTTTGACGCTTTCCTCACCACGCTCGCCGGTCACACGGCTGGCGTACGCAGCGTGGCCTGGTCGCCCGACGGCGCCCAACTGGCCTCGGGGTCGATGGATCAAACCACACGGATGTGGGATGTCGCAGGCGAAGCAACCGTGGCCACCCTGGAAGGTTTCCCCGACTATGTGAACAGCGTGGCCTGGTCGCCGGACGGTAACCGGCTGCTTTCCGGGGCAGGTGACGCCGCGGTGCGGTTGTGGCATCGCGCGGCATTCAGCATGCGCGAGCAGTGGGATATTCGCACCGAAATTGTTGGGCTTGGCGTTGAGGTCCTCAGCACAGCCTGGTCACCAATCGATAGTCGCATCGCCTATGGAGCGGGCGAGGGCACCCTGCGCATCTGGAACACGGCAACCGGCGAAGTCCTGACCATCTTTGATGAACACACCGATGGGATCAGAGGTGTGGCTTGGTCACCAGACGGCAGCAAAGTCGCCTCGGCGTCCTATGATCGCACAGTACGCGTGTGGGATGCAACCACGGGCGCGAACCTGGCCGTCCTGGAAGGCCACACCGCTGGCGTGACCAGCGTAGTCTGGTCGCCCGACGGGAGTCGCCTGGCTTCCGGTGCAGGAGACAATGATAGTAATGTGCGGATATGGGATGTGGCAAGCGGCGAGACCGTGAACACACTCAGCGGCCACACCCAGGAGATTTCGAGCGTGGCATGGTCACCCGACGGCAAGCAACTGGCATCCGCATCAGTAGACAGCAATGTACGCATCTGGGATGCACAGACAGGAGAGAACCTGGCCGGGTTTGGCGGAAACTACAGCGGAATCAACAGCGTAGTATGGTCACCCGACAGCAGCCGTCTGATTGCCGGGTTGGGGAACAGCGACATTCTCGTGTACGATGCGGCTGCTTTCGCCGTTGTTGCCACAATAAGCGGCGAGGCAGGTCCCGTCACCAGCGTCGCGTTGTCACCGGACGGCGCTTATCTGGCCGCTGGGACAAATGATGCTGTGAGGATATGGGATATCGCAACAGGCGCAAGCCTGGCCACCCTTACCGGTCACGATGCGGCTGTCCGCGGCGTGACCTGGTCACCCGATAGCAAACTGCTGGCCTCCGGTAGCAATGATGGCAGCGTGCGCGTATGGAATGCGGTGGCTGAGCAGATTGCGCTGACGCCCGCAAGTTCTCCCG
This sequence comes from Caldilineales bacterium, assembly GCA_038247295.1. GTDB lineage: Bacteria > Chloroflexota > Anaerolineae > Caldilineales > Caldilineaceae > JAPLGZ01. The sequence goes on from JBBRVA010000007.1 coordinate 18,022, forward strand.
ACACCGCATCGAGTGCAGCAACAACCGACGCTGCCCAGCCCAATCTGTACAATGTCGAGAACCAGTGGGGCGGTGCGGATTCCCCTTGGAATCCAGGTGGCACGTGGGTCATCGGTGGTCGCCCTGACCAGCGCGTGGTGGCCCTCAACGCCACTTCGATTGATGGCGGGCAAACCCTTAGCGGCACAATGACCTACGTAGGCGAAGGCCCGATCGGCTTTAGAGCCACCAAAACCGAGCAGAACACCTATCTCGTCGAAAACCAGTGGGGTAGTTCGGATGCGCCCTGGAACCCGGGTGGCACTTGGGTGTTGGGTGGCCGCCCCGATCAGAACGTTGTCGCGATTGACATCGCCTCCGAGGATGGGGGAAGCACGCTCAACGGGACGATGACCTATGCCGGTGAAGGGCCGATCGGCTTCCGTGCCGTCATCGAGCAGCCATGATGTAAGCCCATACCGCTTTTATCGTTGAAACCGAAAAGAGACCTCCGGTCGAGTCCGGAGGTCTCTTTTCGTGGGATACCCGCCAGCATTGGATCCCTGCTTCAAATGAACACCGGTGCGTCGACGCGGCGGGCCGTGGCGACAATCGCTTCGTATTGGGTTGTATGGATGGGAATCCCGCGTTCCCGCCGTTCTGCTGCGGTGTCAAATTCCGGATCGCCGGCCACCAGCACCCGATCGGCGCCGGGTTCGGGCGTGGTGGCATGTAACTCCTGGATCATCGCATCCATCATGGCTTTAAAGTCAGCGACAGGACGGAAGGCCGCAATGTCCAAGGCCATCGTCCACGTCATGTTTTCACCGCCGGCCAGTTGGGCGCTAAAGCCACCACCGGAGAGCACTCCAGCCAAAATATCGACCATGACCGCCAGGCCATATCCTTTATGACCACCTTGCTCCAGGGTGTTGCCCAACGGGGTCTGGGCCCACGCTTCGCTGCGTTGGGCCGGTGCTTCGGTGAGGGGGACGCCTTGCGCGTCGACCGCCCATCCGGCTGGAATCGGGACGCCCAGCCGCCGGGCCAGGCTCAACTTGCCACTGGCGACGGTAGTTGTAGCCATATCAAGCAGAAAAGGGCGTTCTTTACCGGCCGGCGCACCAAACGCAATGGGATTTGTACCCAATCGCGGATGGGCGCCATGCAGGGGCCGCATCGAGCGCGACGCGTTCGTCACCGCCATGCCGATCATATCCTGCGCCACGGCCATCAGTGGATAGTACCCGACCATGCCAATGTGGTGGCCATTGCGCACGGTGGCCATGCCCACGCCGTGTTGCTGCGCCTTGGCGATCGAGAGTTCCATGGCGCGGTGTGCCGCCACAAAGCCTAGACCGTTGCCGCAATCCAACAGCGCCGTCGTCGTCGACTCGCTAACAATTTCGACCGTTTGAGGAATGGTATAGACGCCTTGCTCAATCGCCTGCACATAGCCGACCACGTTGCCGACGCCGTGGGTATCCACACCGCGCAGGCTGGCGGCGGTCAGAATCTCCGCGGTGATCTCGGCATGACGGTCGGGTACCTTGACCGCTCGCAGAATAGCAACGACCTGCTGCTGCAGCGCGTCCGTAGCGACCCGGACGGCATCTTGATCCGGGATGTTCAGAAATTTGAGTGCCATGGTGATCTCCTTTGTGTGGTTGGCCTATCGGTATGATAGCCTATCCCGCTTGGCAAACGCAAGCGACTTGCAGGAGCAGAGAGAAAGCTCACCGCGTTAACGGCATTTCTGACTTTTGCATACTGGAAATGGGTCTACTGTGTATTCGTCATGGGTGGGATAAGTGGGCGCATTGCGCTTTTGAGGGAGGAAACCCCCCGGAATTTTCAAAGATTCCGGGATTTTTTGTCGAGGGCCATTTCTTCAAGTGATTGGCATGGCCTATGCCGTGGGTTGCAGATTGTGGCAGATCACTCAAAGGGCAAGCCAGGACCGTCGCCGCCACCTGCGCATGATCGGTCTGCACCCACGGGCGTTTGCTCTTGTCAAAGACGGTGGGCAAGCGTCTTATGCATTCAGCCACGTGGATGCAGCGTTGTGCGTCATACGTAACATCAATGCTGCTCAGCAGTGGGGAGGATGGCGTCATTCACCTCTGGGAGATTGCGCGCGCCGAACTTATGCGCACGTTGCGCATTGATCGACCCTATGAGCGGATGGATATTCACAATTTGACCGGGATTTCCGAGACCCAACGCGCCGCCTTGATCGCGTTGGGCACCATAGAGCGGAGTGATTAGCTGGATTGGCACCCATGACGAATACGGTATAATACGAACTGTGTTCCGCAGTAGCTTCCTCATAAATTTATTGAAAACAGAGAAGACGTCAAGGAGGATAAACTTATGTATGATCTCGAATTGCAGCAGTATCTCTTGGATTTGCAAGGCTACCTGGTCATCGAAAATGCGTTGAGTTCGACAGAAGTGGCTACCCTCAATCAACTGATTGATGCGCAACAACTGCCGCCACCAGGGAAGACAGAACGATTCGGCCGCGCTCCAGAAGGCTCGGGCTTTCTGAATTGGGGCAAACCCTTTTGCAATCTGCTCGACCATCCGCTGCTGATGCCGATCTTGCGCTTCCAGTTGGGCGACTGTTTTCGGCTGGATCGACTCTATGGCATGTATATGCGCAACGGGATGCCCAGCGGGCAGCTTCATGCCGATTATGGTGCTACCGCGCGCAACGTCAACGTGCAGCCAGGCGAATATTTCCCCTTTCGCAACAACCAGATCTACAACGGGTTTGTCGTCGTGACTTGGAATCTGGCCGATGCCGGGCCTGACTATGGCGGATTTTGTTGTATACCAGGCAGCCACAAGAGCCACTATAAGCTGCCCCAATCGATCGCTGAGCACCCCGAAGAGATGCCCTGCGTGATCATCCCGAAGGCGCCAGCCGGTTCGATCGTCCTCTTTACCGAGGCGCTGACCCACGGCACAGCGGCCTGGCGAGGTCAGCATGAACGCCGCGCCCTGCTCTACAAATATTGTGTTTCCCATGTGGCGTGGACGGCCAAACGCGTTGCGCCACCGACCACGACTGCCCTGACACCGCGGCAGCAGATCCTCTTCCGCGAGCCTGGTGATCCGCATCTCCACTTCCCATCGTTGTTTGAAGAGACTGAGGCCGCATGATGCCACCTGGGCCCTGTGCGAGGGTGCGTACCACATTTGGGGAATTGCACTGGGCGATTTAAGTAAGCCCTATCTGCAATCCCCCAAAACGAATGCGCACCTGCTCGGTCCCGTCCCAAAGGGCGCCCCGAACCCAGGTGCGCTCTGTATGGGACGCACCCCCTGCGCGAAGGCTGATTGACAAATACGATCAAGGCATCTATAATCGCTTTCAATTGTGGTATCGTATCTCTATAGCTTAACCTGCCCTTTTTCTGATCATTCCTATACTGAATAAACATAGCCGATCCCGCTCTTCTATCAAATAGCAGAACATCGTAAAGCGCAAGTTCATTGCAAAGCAGTAACGGCAGGCGCCGAGATTCCACAATGACGCAGTGCCGGCATGGTATCGACAAAGGGAGCGGGTCGTCAGAGAGGAGAAGATCGTGAAGCTCACAGAACAGCAAGTCAATTTTTTCCGTGAACAAGGCTATCTTGTCGTCGAAAGTGTCTTCACGGCAACGGAAGTCAGCGCCTTTCAACATGCCTGTGATGAGATTATGCTACAGGCGCAAGGCTTGAGCGCAAGCACCGACCGTCTGAAGATGAAGGTCTTTGAAGACAACACCAAGCTCGTGCAACAGGTGGGCGACCCGCATGAGATGAGCGGGGTGTGGCTTGACTTGGTCAAGGACGTGCGTTTGCTTGATATGGTGGAGGCATTATTAGGGCCAAATTTAATGGTCTACTACTCACAGTTAATGATGAAGGCGCCGCGCCAGGGCTTTACCGCCCCCTGGCACCAAGACTTCGCTTTCTTTCCCCACAGCGGCGCCGAGATTTTGGCCTGTGCCGTCGCCATTGACGACGCGACCCTGGAAAATGGCTGTATCCGCGTGATTCCTGGTAGTTACAAGCTAGGGTTGATCAATCACTACGACAAAGCCGGCCTCTTTACCGGTATTGTGCAGGATCAAAGTGGTTTTGACGAGGGTACGGAGGTGGCGCTACCGACGACAGCCGGCAGTCTACTCTTCTGGCACAGTTTAACCTTACACGCATCACATCCCAATCGTACGGAAAAGCCACGACGGGCGCTGGTCATTGAATACAAAAACCCGGCGCACCGGTTGCTGACCGGCTCCTATAGCAGTCGCGGCGAAGTGCGCAACATCGGTCTGATGGTGCGCGGTCATGATCCCAGCCACGATCTGTTGTCCCCGCTATAGAGTAGCGTTTACAGGAATGTGTTTGTACACGGTGAGAAGATAACAAGATGACTTTCGTTCTTGTATCATCCGTTTATTCGAGTGTGCGATAAGGAGGAATCATGGTACACAATCGCGTGAATCACAGACTAAATCGACGTCGCTTTTTGCAACTATCGGGCATGACTGCCGCCGGGTTGGCGTTGGGCGCTTGTACACCGGCTGCACCACCCGCGGCCGGCGGCGCCGCCGCGCCGACAGGGTTTCAAGGCACGGTCGAGGTTTTGGAGTAGGATCATGAGCCACGTGTGCTCTTTACCGAACAATTAGTGCAGGAGTGGGAAGCCCAACACCCCGGTGTAACGCTGAAGTACAACCCGCTGGGCTGGACCGATATTGAGACGAAACTGCTGACCGTTGCTACGGCGGGCAGTGGGCCGGCCTTCGCCAACATCCATTTCTTCTGGCGTTACGACTTGCAGCGCGCCGGTGTACTCGCACCCTATCCCGATGACCTGTTTGAGTGGGACAAGCTGATCAGCACTCCCTTCGCCCGCGATCCAGAGACGGGCAAGATCTATACCTGTAACTTCTGTTACTATACCGATCAGGTGTACTTCAACCAGGAATTGCTGACTGCCGAGGGCATCAACGGCGATCAGATCCCGACCAACTGGGATGACTTTATCAAGCTGGCGCAGCAATTGACCAAAGCCGACGGCAACGGCACCATCACCCAGGCGGGCTGTTCGTTAAATGACTACTGGGCGCGTGAGTGGCTCTGGCACACGTTGGTCTACCAACAGGGTGGCTGGCTTTATAACGAATCCGGCACAGAAGCGAACTGGAACAGCGAAGAGGGCGTACGGGCGCTCCAGTTCATCCAGGATTGGTATCACAAGCACAACCTTGAAGATCCCGAAGGATTGGGCCAAGGTGACGCCTTTGGCAACGCGGCGGCGGCCATGTACATTAACCAGGGCTATAGCGCGGCCGGTATCGACACCACCTTTCCGCAGTTAACCGGCAAGTGGAGTACTGTACCCACACCGACCTTTACCGGCAATGGCTTGCCGTCCTGGGGGTTGCAGATTCCGGAGGAAGGCTTTGGCGTCTTTAACACCTTTTCTCCCGAAGTCCAGGAGCTTGCCTTTGACTATATCCGCTTCATGATCGCCAGTGATGAACACCGGTTGGACTGGGCTACGATCATGGATGGGCCACCGGATCACCGTGATCTGCTTGATGCCGAACAGTTGAAGACAGAGGACACAGGCCGCGTGATCGAGACGCAAGCCGTGACTCTCCCCTATCGGGTCAACTATGGTGAGCGGCCAATTGAGGCTGAAAAATTCTGGCGCGTCATGTTTGATGAGGTAGTTCTGAACAATACTGATGCCAAGGTTGCATTGGACACGGCCACCAAGCAGATGAATGTGGCGCTCAAGGACGCGGATAAGCGGCGGTTGATCGTCGAGCGTAACTATCAGCCGCCGAGTGCATAAGTTTGATGCTTTGTATACTAATGAGCGCCAAGAAGTATCATTTGATACAGGAGTAAAAATCGGCTGGAATTACCTCAATGATAACAGGGTGAGGCTCAGTACTCCCCTGCTCTACTTGTCATTGGACTTGTAATAGGATCGGATAGAATAGGATAAGGGCTTGCCATTACCCGGTTTCCACTGCGCCCAACGCCTTCAGCGCCGTCTTCAGCGCCTCGCTGATGCCCGTTACCCCCGCGATCGTCATGCCGGCGTAGGGGCCGGGCGCAGTGAGCGTTTGCAGACAGGCGCCCTGACCAGAGGCCGCATCCACCTGCCACAGCTTGACCGTTCGGCGTTCTTAATCAGGATGCCATGCTCGGCGCCCACGCCCGTTCCGGCCATAATCGCCGTCGGTGTAGCCAGACCCAACGCACAGGGGCAACTGATCAGCAGTGCCGTGGCCATAAAGATCAGGCTCGTGCCCAGGCGACTTTGGTGCGGGAAATAGAGTGGTGCGCCCCACACGTACCAGATCAAACCGACTGTCAACGCCAAGATAATCACGCTCGGCACAAAGATGGCCGAGATGCGGTCGGCCAGCGCCTGGATCGGGGCGCGACTGGCTTGTGCTTCTTGTACCATCTTAACAATTTGAGCCAGCGCTGTTTGTTTGCCGACCGTCGTTGCTTTGAAGCGAAAACTGCCCGTCTTGTTGATCGTGCCACCGATCACATGGTCGCCCGGTTCTTTGCTGACGGGTAAACTTTCCCCCGTGATCATGGCCTCATCGACATGACTACGCCCTTCGCTGACGACGCCATCGACAGCTATCTTCTCACCGGGACGCACGATCACAATGTCGCCAACGAGCACATCGTCAATCGCCACTTCGACCTCTTCCGTGCGTTTGCCGCTGCTGCGCAGGATTCGGGCGGTGCGGGCACGTAGACCCAGCAGCTTGCGAATGGCCGCGCCGGCCCCTTGGCGCGTACTTCCAGATACTTGCCGACAATGATCAACGTGATGATCATCGCCGCCGACTCGAAGTAAACGTGGTAGTGCATTGGGTCTAGCCCCAGCACCAATACAACCAAGCTATAGAAGTAGGCCACGCTCGAGCCGAGCGCCACCAGGGTGTCCATATTAGTGGTGCGATTTTTCAAAGCATTCCACGCACCGAGATAGAAATCACGGCCGACCCAGAATTGCACCGGTGTCGTCAATGCCGCGACCAGCCAGAGCCGGCCCGGAAAGTCGAGCGGGATGCCGACCATTTCGGCCATACTCAAGATCATCACAATTGCGCTCAGCACCGACCACGAGCTTGCGCCATTTGTCGGCGATCTCGGCGTTGCGCTCCGCCTATTCAGCGTCGAGTTGGGCCTCTTCGCTGCCACCTTCGACCTCGATCACTTTATAGCCGGCGTCGCGCACCGCGCGCTTGATATCGCTGATCGCCACCTTGGCGGGGTCGAAGCGTACGTTGGCGCGTTCGCTGGCATAGCTGGCATCGGCCTCGACAACCCCGTTTAACCGTTTCAATGAGCGCGTGATCGTCGCCGCACAATTGTTGCAGGTCATGCCGGCGACTGGCAGGCTAGCTTCGCTGACACCGGCTCCATCATTACGGCTATTTTCTTGACGTTCATTCACTTCAGTTGGCAAAACTTGTACACTCATAATACTCCTCGCCAGAGAACTGCTCAGTTCACTTGGCTCCTAGAAGTACGCCGTGGGCAGCACCCGCGGCATGCATTCCTATATTACGCTACTTGCAGCAATTGCGCTGGTGGGTAGCCAATTTCCTTTAGTGTAGACTCGACTTGTACGAGTACACCAGGCTCGCTGACTTCTACTGTTACTTGCTTGGTAGCTTCTTCGGCATGGACACTTTCCACGCCCTCTACCAATTCTAATTCACGCTCAATCGTGTGGGTGCAGTGGCTGCACGAGATGTTTGGGACGACGTATGTTTTGCTGGTCATTGTTTAGGCTCCTTTTGATAAGAAATAAGTTGGAGATGAGAGAGTAGGAGATTGGAGATAGCGACTGCTGCTCATCTCCTACTCTCTCAATTACATCTTTCCCGTTGCTTTAAACACATCCATAATTTCGCCGATCACGCGCTCCTGCTCTTGCTGATCATCGCTGCGCATGGCCGTGGTGACACAGGTGTGCAGGTGGTTTTGCAACGTCAGTGCGCTGACGCGCTCGATCGCTTGTTGCACAGCCTTGACCTGTTTCAAAATATCCATGCAATAGGCTTCTTCGTCCACCATACGCTGGATGCCACGAATATGTCCTTCGATGCTTTTAAGCCGGTTGGCCAGATCACGCTTTTGACTACTTTCCATCTTTACTTCCTTATGGTTATATCCCGTCCCCCCTGGGGAGGGGTATGAATGTATTGCAGCATAGTTGTAAATTTTGTCAAGACCCTACTTTGGCTGAGAATTTGTAGTAAAAAGCCAGACTTCTTGCAAGAAATCTGGCTTTTTACTGATATCCGCTTGTTGACAACTTGATGACAAGTCTAGCCTGAAGCCTGGGAGCGCCGCCAGGGATGGCGGCGCTCCCAGGCTTAGCCCTGGCCCGCCACATGGTGATCGATGCCTACGTAACGGTCGATGAATGTGCGAATGGCATCGGCGTTCACGTCATCCATTCTTAACTGTTTGGTCCACGCCGTCAACGCAATCCGTGCGCCCATGTCTTGATGCAAGGGTTGGCTGTTGTTAATCGTCCAGTTGGGATCATTGGGCGCGACTACGACATGTTTGCCCGCTTTCAGATACGGGTCGACAATATCGCTTAGCTGCTGCACTAGTTCAACGCAATCGGCATCACATTGGTAATAGATCACGATGCCGCCATCTTCCAAGTTGTGGATCAGATGCTCGTAACGTTGCGGGTTATCTTTTTGGTAGACGTTCCACCCCACCAGGTTGCCGTAGTGTGGGCCCGAACTGGGCGGAATACTGTTATAGGCCAACGGCGATGGATCGCCAAATTCGATATGGGTATTGCCCTGCGAGGAAAATGTCTCTTCCCCCGCTACGGGCTGTTGGCCGCGGATATTCAGATAGACTACAAGGCCAATCAGGACCACAAAAAGCGCGGCGCCGCCGATCAGCATCAGGTTTTGGTTGCGGCGCTTTTGTGTGGCCACTTCACGCAGATGATTGCGGGCCGGGCGGGTTGTTACTGGTTTGGGGGCTGTTGTTTTGGTTGCACTAGTTTTGGTTGCCGATTGGGCGGATTTAGCCATAGTATCTCCTACAATAAACAATGGGCGCGGCAGACGCAAAATCGCAAGACATTAAGTTACTGATCATCAAGACCAAGGGCACGTAGACGCGCCGCCAGCCGCTCGGCGCGTCTTTTTTCAACTTGATATTCAGGTAGAACAAACGCTTGATAGACCGGATCCTCGGCCATTTCAATCGGTGACGGCTGGCGATAAAGGTCATCCACGCGAAATTGAAAGCCTGGCAACACAGTGGAACGGATTACGCCTGCTTCATCTGGCTTGACTACGTCATAGAAGCCGCGTTCATTGCGCAGGTAAAAGACCCTATGTTTCCCACTTGCGTCAAGAACGTAATACTCTTTTACGCCTACGCTTTCATATTCTACCTTTTTAGAAACCGTGTCGCGTTCGATTTCGTCGTTATTCGAGTCGGATAATGCTTCAACTGCCAGATCACAAATTCCTTTATACGAGCGATCGATCTCTGTCAATTTTATAGGATTGTCATTCCGTACAATAAACAAGTCTGGTTTGCGGATAGTTACCTTGTTATGTAGAACTAAGCGAAATCCGACCTCTAAAAACATCAACTGTGCGATCGGTTGCCTGCGCAGGTAAATGCGCAATAATTCTAAAAACCAACCGTACATCAAGACCTGTTGACTGTTGGGCATCGATTTCAGCTCCAGATAGCCGTTGTTCCATTCGTAGCTGCAATCAGCCTTTTCATAATACTTTTCCCAGTAAACGGCTTCGGAGACTTGCCGACCTGCTTCAGTGGTAGCGGCATCGACTCTGTGTCCATTAAAATGTTCAGTTTTGGGGTGGCGAGTTTGCTCGGGTGTCCATTTTTTTATTGCCATTTCACTCCTTTTCACGATTTCCCGTGAAAGATAAGAGCTTATCCTACTTCTCTTATTCTACTCTTTGTTACCCTTCATCTGCGCCGCCACCGCGGTCTCCATCAAGCTTTGGATGCGCTCCACCATGTCGGCTGGGTTGGGGTGAAGACCTTCCAGCAACAGGGCGTTGTCGTGTAATTGCTCAATCGTGGCATCGACCAATGTGTTGTCCGCGGCATGGGCCACCATCTGCGCCAGGTTGGCGATCAGCGAATGTTTGCGGTTCAATTCGAGCAACTTCTTCGGCACCGCATAATTCTGTTCGGTCAGGCGACGAATCCGCTGCATGTCGCGGTCAAAGCTATCCTCTGGCGAGACCAGCCGGCATGGGCTGTTGACCAATTGTTTGGATTCGCGCACCCCGGTTACCCGATCGCCTAACACGCTG
>JBBRVA010000008.1:0-28016 GCA_038247295.1 Caldilineales bacterium
GATCCCAAGCGCGCTTGGGCAGAACAACATTTGCAGGGCGCGCCGGTAGAGATCAACCGGGCCACGCGTGAGCAACTTTTGCACGTACCCGGCATCGGCCCTAAGACTGCCGACGCCATTCTGGTGGCCCGCCGGCAGGGCCGCTTGACAAGTCTTGCCCAATTGCGGGCGCTTGGCTTACGCGATCTCGCCAAAACCACGCCATACATTCTGCTTAATGGCCGCCAGCCCGAGCAGCAACTAGACCTCTTCTAAAGCCCCAATATCAATATGAGGACATTTTCCCTTAGATGCCCTCCGATTTTTTCTCAGCTTTTCAGCAATCAAACCTATCATGGTTTCCAAGCCTAGCCCCACAGCACCCACTTCTACCATTAAACATATCTTTTTATGTACACTTAAGATAGACCGAAGTTACTGGACATAAGGTTGTTATCAGCTTATGCTTAACCTATCAAGGCCAGATTTTCAACAACAAGGCCAAGAAAAATTAGATTTGATGGGAAAGGAATAGCGTATGAAACGATTTTCATCTGCACTACAGTTCAGCTCAATGCTCTTGCTAGCGACTATCTTATTAGCAGGGTGCGGCTTGTTTGGGGGTGCGGAAAGAGAACGAGCCCAGGAAAACGAGGCAATTCAGGGGGTCAGTCTGGGTGATGTGGTTACGGCGGAGGGAATTGGTGAGAACAACGCCCCAGTTGGTGTTACCGATAGTTTCAATGCATCGCAAGATTTTATCTACGTAGTTGCCGAAGCTGACTCGATTGAACAAGACACGACCATGTATGCGCGCTGGTCGCGCGATGGCGAGCCTTTTGAAGACAGCGCAGAGATTACGGCTGACCAGGATTACACGGATACCTATGTTGAATTTCACCTGGAAAATTTAGAGGGCCAATTCGAAGAAGGCAATTACAGTGTACAAATCTTTGTCAATGGCAACCCAACGGATGCAGTAGAATTTACCATTGAGTAAGCGCTAGCCGAGCAGGCTAATCTACGATTAGCGAAGTTCGCTTTGTACTTGTGAAATATCGATCTAAAAAAGGAGCGTTAGAGCTATGGATTCGACAACGATGTTAATTATCGGTGCCATCGTCGTATTGGCGGCGGTTTATTTGTACAATCGCAGCCGGCCAGCAGCACGTGGTACCTATGACGACAAAAATGTGCGCAGCAGTGGCAGCATCGGCGGCGGCACGCGAGCGTATGACGACGAGAGTGTACGCAGCAGTGGTAGCATCGGCGGCAGCAAAGTAAAGGCATACGACTCACCCGATCACAGCAGCAGCGGCAGTATTGGTGGCCAACCAACAAGTAGACGCGTTGACGACGATGAAGTGCAAAGCGTTCGCAATCCACAAAAACGCGCCGCTGATAACGATGCGCCGCTGCGCAAAGAGAGTGATGCACCGCTGCGTAATAGAGCCCGCGAGAACGACGACGAAAATCACAAAAGTAGTGGCAGCTTCGGTCAGTAAGAAGTGATAGCCTCTACCATTAGCCCTGGCAAGCCTGGCTCCACCCAAAGCGCACTGTCAATCTGAACGGCGTGTGCGCCGGCGGCCAGGGCTTGTTGGGCTTGCGTAATGGTATGAATGCCGCCAGCAGCGATCAGTGCGCAGGGTAAGTTTAGCTTGGCAACGGCTATCAACCCGGCCAACATCGGTGCAAAAGTGAGTGGACCCAAAAGAGCGCCGGTCACAATTGCTCCTGTTGTAGCATTCACCCCCTGATAAGCAGCAGCACCGCTCAGTGGCTGGCCCACCACAAGTCCCACAGCTTCTGCTTCAATAGCCACGGGCGCTAATCCGACAGCGCGATCCAGCGGCAATTTTACCCACAACGGCAGATCACAATGACGCGTAATGGCCCGCACCAAGCTGCGGGTCAGTTCGACATCCGCATTGCGTGGCAATAACAACTCCAGACCACTTACTCCAGCATTAGCAGACAGCTGTGCACCCACTTTGGCCAGGGTGGATGGCTGTGTATCGGCTACTTGGACAATGACGGGGCACCCTAGTTTGGGCCATAGCTTGGCAAAATGTTTGAGCACGGCCCCAATCCCACGATTTTGCAACCCTGTCTCTAATACAAAACCGCCATTGGTTTCTGCCACACGCGGCAATGCTGCGCCCATGCGACTGCTCTGCACAACGGGACCAACAACAACCGCGCCCAGACGCGCTAGGTCTAGCCCTTTAGGCACGGCCTCGCCATAGCCGATCGTACCGGCAGCGAGCAGGATCGGATTGGTGACGGTTAGGCCAAGTTTGTGATTCGGCGCCAAATCAATCATTTTATCTGTCAATTCTCATCAATGCTCAACGCTCAATTGTGATTGGCAAGCTGAGCCTAATGTAATTAGTCACTCATGTTACGCACTGGGAACGCGCCCAGGGGCGGTTGCCTCTCAGGCGCGATCCCAGGCGGCAGGCCGGCAGGATGCCGGCGTTCCCAGGAGACTACTGCGTAACATGAGTTAGTCAGGTACAAACCAAAGTAGACTAAATTTATATACTTGCAAAAAAGAGGAAGGGCATTGCACGTGCAGCGCCCTTCCTCTTTTCAACTTATCAGGATGTACAGATAAGCCACTGCCAAGTAAACCTGCTCAGTGGCTCATATTGCATTACTCGGGGCGGAAGGTGCCGATGATCTGATCGAAGACCGGTTCCTTGGCGCCGCGTTGATTTTCTTGTGTGGCGAGGGTCAAGATATAGATCTTGTCGTTGGCAATCAAACCGACGACTTTGGCGTAGACCGAAGCATTGACGCCAAATTGGGCCAGGTTGGCTGTCGCCGAACCACGTACGGCGGGCATATTGTTGACGGTATCTGCGGTTACGGGATCAAGCGTAACATCACCCAAGGCGGCGGTGTTGGCGGCGAGTGTCGACTCGATCAAACCAACGGCTGTTTCTGCCGTGTAGCCCGGGGCGTCGATCACCGAGACGTTGAGCAGGGTGGGCAAGCCACCGAACATCGCATTGGTCAGATCGGTGATGTAGACCACGCCGACCATCTGGCCTTCAGGGGTGTCTAGCAATGTTTGCAACTGTTCCACCTGGGCGGCCTGGCCGACCATGCCAGCCAATTGTTGAATTTGCGGGCCGCGCAGATCCAGTACGGACCAGCCACCCGGTACGGCCAAGGAATAGCCGCGCTCGGCGTCGGTCACGGGCGTAAAGCCACTGGGGATGGTAACTTGGGGGGTGGGTACGGGTGTCGCCGTGGGTGGCAATGGCGTCTCGCCCGGTTTTGGTGTCGCGGTTGGTGGCTGGGTGGCTGTCGGCGTGGGCACTACGGTCGGCGTAAAGATGGGTGTCGGCGGCATAAATTGCGCCACAAAGGGAATGGTGCTCGGATCGAAAGGCATGCCGGCGCAGGCGCCCAGGGCTAACGCCACAATTAGCAAAACGCTTACTAACAAGGTTTTGCCCATACGGCTGTGGTTTAAATCAGGAAAATTCATTGTTTCCTCCTAATCAGCTATTGTTGGTTTTAAATGTTGGCTTTGAATGTTGGTTTTGATATCACTAGCGAGGTAAGACATTGCAATTATACTCTAGTATGCAATATTATCGTAGAAATGACAAACGCCGTTAAAGCATGCGAAATATCCAGAATTGCCACTAGCAAAAGAATCACTACGGCACCATGCCGATCACTTGCTTAACGTGCGCGCTGATTTGCACCCTGGAAATCGAAAACCGCGCCGCTCGCTGGATTCACGACTAAAACGCCACGCGCAAAGAGCTGTTTGATGCCTGGGAAGGTTTCAGCCGTCGGGGTCATCGCATAGCCCAGTGCTTCGCGCAGGGTATCCTTGCCCCACAACGTGCCAAAGGCTTCTGGTGGCACGTAGAGATTTTCAGCTGGCGGCGGCGGAGCTTCGGGCGTCTCACCATCCCAGCTACTGGCGCGCTGCTCCCACGTCTGATCACTATATTGCACATAAATTTCGTCTGGTCGATCGTTCAGGCGCAGCATAAGCCCCCGCTCAAAGCGCACTAATTCGCCTGTTACAGCGATCGGGGCGGCAATGGCGCAACCGTAGTCAGGCTGCACCTCTGGCCCCAGGCTGGCGATATAAGGGGCAAAGCTCGGATCCGGCAACGATATACATCCGCCGCCCACCAGGGGTTCGGTAGGTGCAGCAGTTGCTGTAGCGGTAAGCTCAATTGTTGGCGTCTCTGTCGCCGTAACAGTGATTACGACAGTTGGCGTTATCGTTGCCGTTGGCGTCTCGACTAGTGTTGGTGTTGGCTCTAGCGTGGGCGTTTCCATCGGCACTGGTGTATCCGTTGCCGTAGGGGGGTCGGTTGGTGTATCCGTCGGTACGAAGGGTGGAGTTAGGATCAGCACCGGTGTCGCGGTCGGTACAATAATCGGGATTGGCGCGACAGTTGGTGCTACGATTGGCACAGGAGTGGCATCGCCAGATCCAGAGCCATTCTGAGCCATCCCCGGCGTCAGATTAACAGTTGGCGTTACCGATAGTGCTGGCAAGGTAACCGTCGTTGTTGGTGGCGTACCATCACCACCCAGGCCGCCAAGGAGGTTCGTGGCCGCCGCGACAGCCGTTATCGACGGCGCAGTGGGTGAGCCTCCATTCTCGGCTGTTTGCCGCCAAGGCGGACCAGAACTGACAATCCAGGCAATCACAATGATGGAGACAAACCCCAAGACGAGAATGCCCAGCCCAAACCGCAAAATAGTGGGAAATGCCGCCGATTGATCGGCGCTCGCTTCCTCTGTGTAAACAGGACGCGGATTACCAGTTACAGTCGTGGGCGCGGCTGTTTTAAAGATGCCTGTTTTGGAGGTAGTTGGTTTGGGCAGCAATGCGTTCGTCGCCGCAGCGGACAGCAAACCTGGCACCAGCACAGTTGTTGAATGAGTATTCGTTGTTGGACCATCGGGCGATAAAGGGGCCAATGTTAAAGTGGCCGTGGCTTCGCTTTCATTAGGAGTACGTGAGGGTATCGGGCGGCCCGCCGCACGCGCCAATTCTTCCGCCATCTGTTCGGCTGTTGCGTAGCGATCTTCCGGATTTTTGGCGAGGCTACGCTGCAAAATGTTGACCACACTGTACGGCAACTGACGCAGCACATTGTCATCAATCACCAGTGGCTCGTAGACATGTGCGTGTAAAATTTGTGTGGTGCTGCCGGCAAAAGGTGTATGGCCGACGACGCACCGATAGAGGACAGCCCCCAACGAATAGATATCGGCCCGGCCATCGGCGTCGCGACGCCCGGCGCACTGTTCGGGCGCCATATAGGCCGGCGTCCCGACCGTGCGCCCAGTATTGGTCAACTCCGGTGCATCCAACGCGCGGGCAATTCCAAAGTCGGAAAGCAGGGGAATCACGAGATGGTCAAGCGATTCCAGTTGCACGGTATTCGGCTGGCCAGGGCTAGCCGGACGCAGCAGCATATTGCTCGGTTTGACATCGCGATGGACAAACCCGTGCAGATGGGCAAAGGCTAGCGCACGGGCAATGGGTTCCAGCAGATTACAGCTTTCTTCCGGGCGTAAGCGTGTGCGGCTGGTAAGCAGCGCCGAGAGGCTTTCGCCTTCCACCAGTTCCATGGCAATGTAGGCAACGTCACCCTGTAGGGCCGTACCAACCTGCAAAATGCGCACAATATGCGGATGGCGCAAAGAACCAGCCGTCATTGCCTCGCGCCGAAAGCGGCTGTGTGTCCGCTCATCGGAGCCGGGCAGCAAAACCTTCAGCGCCACGGTGATGCCTTGCACCTGATCGTAGGCCTGATAGACCGTGGCAACGCCGCCACTGCCCAGCAAACGCTGGACAAGATAACGACCAACCTGACGACCCGTCAAGTCAGCCAGACCAGCGCCATTGACAAATTCATCTAAGGAGCGGGGGTTGCTTGCCTCACTCACCGGATACGTTTCCTCTGCGGGTACAAAATCGCATGCGAGCAGCAAGATAAAGCAGCTCGACGTTTGCGATTGCCCAGTTGCCGTTTCTCACCGCTTGTTTTCCATTGCTTTTGATATAATGCCACTTCACCATAGGTCACTTCACCCAGTGAATTGCATTGCGCCACCAATCGGGCAAAGCACCCTCAAGCGGTGCAATCATCACTGGATCACCACCGCTGAGCGGGACAACCCAAACATGCCAATCACCCCCGCGGTTGCTGACAAAGGCCACCATCGTTCCATCTGGGCTCACCGAAGGCAGGACATCCAACTCTGGATCGTTGGTCAGGCGCGTTACGTCCCCGGTTTCGAGCAGTAATCGATAAAGTTCCCAGTTGCCGTCACGATCACTACTTATAAAGACAATCGACTTGCCATCTGGTGACCAGGTAGGACGGTCATCGCTCCCTACCTGGGTTAAAGGTGCGCGATTATCGCCATCATTCGAGGCCATCCAAAGCCCGATCTGATTGCCTGTCAGATCCGTACCTCGATAAACGATTCGATTACCACCATTGGTTCCCGGCTCCCAGGCAGGGCTGCGGCCATAAAACCAACTGTTCGTCGTATTGTCTGGCGCCGTCGGTTGCAGATAGATTTGCGAGCGGCCATCCCCGGCGCGCAACGTGGCAAAGGCAAGCCGGTCACCAGTGGGATTCCAGACAGGAGGGCTTTCCACGCCATCTTCCACATAGGGCGTATAACGGATCGTACGTTCTGTGGGCGCCAGGCCCGCGTCCAAGGCAAACCCGGCCAAGCCTTCTACATCCGGTGGTGTGGTGTGGAAAGCCAATATTTTGCCGTCAGGCGAAAGGCGAGGTTGGGTCCCATTTTCCACCACAAGCTGGGACACCGGATTTTCACCCAGGGATAAGTGGAAAATCAAAGAACGCTCGCCGATCTGGGTGGAGTAAAAAATGGAACCCATCAGTTTGTCGGGTGCAATCGATCCACCCGCGGCTTGCGGCACAGCATCACAGGCAGTCCGGGCGAGGGTGATTGTTTCATCCAATTGCAGATTTGGCGCAACGACAGCCGCCGCGGCCACTTGTTCAAGCGCGCCACAATGATCTTGCTGCACCGTCAGTTCATCGGCATAGGTGCGATGGGCTAGGCCCAGGACCGTGGCAGCTTCTGGCTTAGCACTGCCAGTGGCCGCCCAATAGGTAGCCGTTGCTGCCCGCAAACGTCGGATCGGTTCAGCATCTGGGCGCATGGCTAGCGCACTGTCTAAGAAGTCCAGCGCCGTTTCCACTTTTACATTGCGTGCTTCTGGGGTAGGTGGCGTTGGTGTAGGGGGAGCAGAAGCAGCGCGGAGTTCAGTCCCAATTCTCTCTGCAGCCAAGCCCACGTAGATATTAAAGAGCATCTCACGCATCTGAGTTGGATTCAAGTCAGGAATATTCTGCCAGGTTGCCCAGATCGATGAGGCAGTATCAGAGAAAAAGATCTGGTCAATCAACTCACCCTCGGGGTCTTTATTCGTGGCAAGCGACTGATTAAAGGTAGGGTTGGTGCGCAAGATAAGGATCAGTTGGCCGCGCGTGGTTGCCCAGTCGCGGTCACGATAGATCCCTTGAACATTCTCCCAAACTTCAGGCACGGAGATCGACGGGGTTGGCACTGGTCCCAAGGTTGGGGTGACAGTAGGGGTTAGGGATGACACAACCGTAGCCGTTGAAACGCCCGTGATAACGACGACAGTGTTGGTGGCGACAGTGCTGGTGACCACATTGCTTGCCACTGCTGTTTCTGCGGGTAGCGCTACGTCCGTTGGCACGACAGTAGGTGTGCCGGCTAATGTTTCAGGCACGACACCAGCCACGGGTGTAGCGGAAAAAATCGCCAAGTTGCGAATGCGCGCCAGCCAGCCTTCGGAAGGCAAAAGACTTAGAATGACAATCAAGCCGACGACCAATGGCAGCAGAGCGAGCAGCGAACCAAAGAGAACACCAGCCCAATTGGTGCGCCCGGCCGGTTTGCGCGCCGGCCGTGGTAACAGAGTCGGCGAAACTGCTTCGCGTTCGATAGCAGGCTTTACCGCAGTCAATTCTACAGCAGAGCCTTCGGAGAATATATTTTTGTTAGTAGAAGCTGGCACCAACACTTGAGCAGTCTTGGGGGGTGGCGATACGGTGGGCAACGCAATCATCGTCGTCGTGAGGTCATCGTATTGCACTGCGGGCTGGTCTATGGTGTTGGCGGCAGCCCTTAAATCATCAGCTAACAAGCTGGCTTTTTGATATCTAAGTTCCGGTTCCTTGGCCAATGTCTTTTTCAGAATTTCGATGATCAGCGCCGGCAACTGGTTTAATAACTCTTCTGGGATGGTTACAGGATCGTAGACATGCGCATGCAAGATCTGCGTAGTTGTACCGACAAACGGTGGGCGTCCCACCAGGCAGCGGTAGAGTACGGCACCCAGGGCATAAATATCGGCGCGGCCATCAATTTGACGGCTGCCAGCGCACTGCTCTGGCGCCATATAGGCAGGTGTGCCAATCGTGCGACCAACGCTGGTTAATTCTGGTGCATCCAGGCTGCGTGCAATCCCAAAGTCCGATAGCAAGGGTACAACATGAAATGGTAACGCCGTCACATACACTGGCTCAACATGGGCGACACCCGCTGCGCCCACGTTTGATCGACCAGGGCTGGATGTGACGGAATCGATGCGACGCAGTAAAATATTGCTTGGCTTTACATCGCGATGAATTACTGATTGTTCGTGGGCATAGGCCAGCGCACGGGCGACTGGCATCAAAAGCTTACAACTATCGACAACGCTTAGTTGTCGCTTCTGTTCCAGCACTTCGGCCAGCGTCGTGCCTTCGACCAGTTCCATGACAATATAGTGGATCGCCTGAGCGCCGGCCTGGCCGACTTGTAATGTGGGCACAATATTGGGGTGAGCAAGTGTACTAACCGTACGTGCTTCGAGGCGAAAGCGCTCGCGCACAATTGTATCGGCGCCGGGCAAAACAACTTTGAGCGCCACCGTCCGCCCTTGTGCTTCGTCCAAAGCGCGATAGACCGAGGCCATTGCACCGCCACCAAGTTTGGCTTGAATGCGATAGCCACCGAGCGTGCGTCCCGTTAGATCGTCAAATAGCTCCTGCTCTGGCTGGGTTGAAGGCGTCAATGAGCGTTCGCTGCGCTTTACAGCTTGGTTGTCATCATCCGGTGCTAGACCGGAGAATTGTTCGGGTGGTACAGACATTACGGCATATCCGAGCGAACGAATGAGTGAATACGAATAGAAGACGCTTTGCTTGATTACGGCGATGCTGGTATATTTCGAGAACTTTATGGCAACCGAGAAATAACAAGTAATCAGCGTTACACAAAAGCCATCGATCTTTAGCCAGAGTTGGTGAGAATAGAAAATTTATTTTCAACAACCAATATTTACAAATTATACTCGCAGTTGTGGCGAAGCAATATTTTTCCAGGTAACAAATGTAGTATGAGTTGAGGTAGATAAGTGAGCCGGTACGGAAAACTTATTTGCATGAGCGGTCCTAAAGCTGGGATCGAATATGAATTAACCGAAGAAATTAATACAGTCGGGCGCGCTGCCAATTCAACGATTGTTTTAGACGATCAGTTCGCCTCGCGGCAACACGCCGAAGTTCGGCGCTATGACGATGCGTATCAGGTTCATGATCTGCAGAGCAAAAACGGGGTAGTCGTGGACGCTCAACGCCTCTCACTGGGCGGTACGGCTTGGTTACGCGATGGCAGTGAGGTCCAATTCGCTTCGACGCGCTTTCGCTTCTACGACCCTTCCGCCACGGCGACAGCGCCATCTTTGATCGCGATCCGCGAACCGGCGCTGCGCATCGATCCAGCGACGCGCCAAGTATACGTCGACGGGATCATGCTGGATCCGCCTTTGAGTGTGAAGCAATTTGATCTGCTCTGGTTTATGTATCAGAACCGCGGGCGCGTGATCAGCAAAGACGAGATTGCCCAGGCGGTTTGGCCAGAGGCGCAGGGCGATGTCTATGATGCCAACATCGACCGCATGGTAAGCCGGGTGCGCAGTAGGATTGAACCGGACAGCAGCGAAGAACCCCGTTTCATTGCGACGATCCGTGGTTATGGCTATCAGTTGTTAATTGCATGATGATTGTACAATCTGCATACGATTAACAATGTTAAATAGTAACTGTTCAGACGTAGTGTTAGGCAGGTAGATAGGTAGGTAAAAAAGGGCGCCGGTGATACCGGCGCCCTTTTTGATCTGTGATATTTTTAACAAATGATTTTTTTGATTAACAAAAATGGATTATTAATGGCTCAAACGATAAGAAGTAGCCCAGTCCTGTGACTGGGTTACTTTTTTTACTGAATTGTCAGCAAAAAGCAAGGCGACAGAACCAAAAGATGATTTACATATTAACAGAATATGTGTATATTAATGTCACGTTAATATGCATCACGACTTCCCAGTATTACCATATCACATTGAGAACGAAGGTCTGCCGCAGTAATATTTGGTCGCGACAAACAACAGTATCTACTATTTTACTTTACCAAACGCTCTTGTCTTTGGGCTCATCATTCAACATAGATTATCGGGTGCTCTAAAATATGCATACAACTTCTATCCTTCCACTTATCAACTCAGAAATGATTAATCCGCGTATTGCCGAAGTGCTCGGACAATTTCAGCCGATCTCCTTGGCAGAAATGGAAGACTCGGCGTTGCTGGAACGCGTCGACACCAAGTTCATTCTGACTGAGCAGCAACTGGCAGAAATGTTGGCTAATATCAGCCATGCATATCGGGTGTTGGAAATTAAGAATGTGCGCCTATTTCAATACCGCACCCTCTATTTTGACACACTTGATTTTGCCCTCTATCGCCAACACCATAGCGGCAAGCGTAACCGGCACAAAATCCGCTTTCGTTGTTATGAAGATTCCGGGCTGGCTTTTTTGGAAACTAAATTTAAAGTTTCGGAAGACCGAACAATTAAAACCCGGATCAAAGTGCCAGAAATTGTCAGAGACTTTGACGACCCAATGCAACAGTTCTTACACAAAAACTTTCCCATCGGCGCCGAAAAGTTGACCCCTGTGATTGAAAACACCTTCTTGCGCATTACTTTAAATAGTAAACAAAGCACAGAGCGCGCTACGTTGGATTTACGCGTAGGTTTTGAATCACCAGGGATGACCAGCAATCTCCCCCGCTTGGTCATTGCAGAGGTAAAACAACCCAAATTTTCACGCCGTTCGGAACTCATGCACCAATTAGAGGAGTTGCACGTGCGTCGTAGTTCCTTTAGCAAGTATTGCATCGGCGTTGCAATGCACTATCAGAATGTGAAGCACAATAATCTAAAACCGACCTTATTACAAGTGGATAAGCTAATCAAGGAATTCCACTAGAAATTTGTCCCACCACAGTTCGCCGATCACGGATCTACACGAATAATCTGTGATCAATTGTCACTCGTTCAATCAACTAAGATCAACCTAAACAGGAGTATAAGTAAGATGGGCCAATTCCAGTTATTCGCTTTAGTTTCAGGGTTTTTGCTTTCCTTCATCAGCGCAGCATTGATAGTTGGGTTGGTCTACTTTCCAGCCAATCGCAGCAAACAGGAGTATGTTTTTGCCTTTTTGGGCTTTAACGCAGTGATCTACTTTGTCGCAACTTTGCTCTCCAAGGTAGAGATCAGCGTAGGTTTTGCTTTTGGGCTCGTGGCCATCTTTGGGGTAATGAACTCTCGCTCCTCAACAGCGATCAGTATGCGCGAGGTAACCTATCTATTTATCTGCACGGCATTAGCATTTGTCAATGCGCTTTTGCCAATGGCAGTTCCAGGCGTAACCATACCAGCCCTGGTCGTCATTGATCTACTGTTTGTCGCCATGGTTTATGTGCTAGACACACGAGTCTTGATCAATTACCATGCCCAACGGCTGATTCTTTATGAAAAATATGATTTGATCAAGCCAGAGAATAGCGCGCAGATGATGGAAGATTTACGCCAGCGGACCGGTTTGGATATTAAGGGTTATGAAATTATCGAACTCGATTTCCTACGCGATACGGCAACGATTTCTGTTTCTTATGAACCGAAGAAATTTGTCGCTGTCAAAGAACCAGTCCGCAAGGAGAAAGTGGTCCGCGCCAAAGAAGTAATGGGATAAGCGAGGCCAACAGCTTCAATCCTTTCCCACACAGGAAACGCCCGCAATTGCGGGCGTTTCCTGTGTAGCAAGATTGCACTCAAGCTGTGTAAAACAGCGCAATTCAATCAGACGAATTAAGTTGTCATTCGCCCCGGCCCTTCCACAACCTGACCTGGTTTTGCCCCTGTATGAGTTTCACTCGCCAAGACACGCACCCCATTTACCCACACGTCGCGCACACCCACCGCAAGTTGGTGTGGATCATCAAAGGTCGCGCGATCCATGATTGTCTCTGGGTTAAAGATTACCACATCAGCAAAGTAGCCAGTGCGTAAAAATCCCCGTTCGCGCAATCCTAACCGGGTGGCCACAGCAGAACTCATTTTGCGGATCGCATCTTCTAACGGGAGCACCTTTTCTTCGCGTACATACTTACCCAAAATACGTGGATAGCTGCCGTAGGCGCGCGGGTGGTAAGGCCCCATTGGCTTCGCCCAAGCAGGATCAAGCCCACCCGCGTCGGTGCCGATCGTTATCCAGGGTTGTTGTAGTTGCCAGCGGACATTTGCCTCGTCCATCATAAAGTAAATAGTGCCAATCCGTTGGTTTTCAGAAACCAGCAGATCGCACACGGCATCAACCCACACCTGACCGCGCATAGCGGCAATTTCTGAAAGGCGCTTGCCAATATATTGCTGATTTTCTGGTTGGTGAAAGCCCACCGGCATAATACCTTCAGGGCCACATAGCCCAACCATTGCTTCCCACCCGCCCGACGGGTTAAGCGCCTCGGCCCGAATCTTGGCGCGCATAACTGGATCGCGCAGATTGTCGTACAGTTTATTCCCGGCATCGGCCCAAGGCGGCAGCACAGAAGTAAGCCCAGTGCCGGCCCCTGTATATGGATACATATCAGCCGTTACATCCAATCCTTCGGCGCGCGCCTGCTCGATCAGCTCGATGGCCTGGGCCGTCTTGTGCCAATTGCGCTTACCAGCAGATTTAAGGTGGTAAATCTCCACTGGTAGATTCGCGGCCCGGCCAATTGCGAATGCTTCCTCCAACCCTTCGATAAATTGATCGGCCTCGGAACGCAGATGGGTAATGTAAACCCCATTATATTGGCTGACAACCTTGCAAACTTCAATAATCTCTTGGGTGCTCGTATACGCGCTAGGGGGATAGATCAATGCATAAGAAACCCCGAGTGCGCCATCTTCCATTGCTTCTGCCGTCACCCGGCGCATGATCGCCAACTCATCGGTCGAAGGTTCGCCTAGTTCCATACCCATGGCATATTCGCGCACCGTGCCACCCCCCAAGAAAGCACCAATGTTCGGCGAAACGCCGGTTTCCAGCATGGCATCAAACCAATCGCGCAGACGCGACCAGGTGGGGATCCGCGCCAGCCACTCCGGTGCAGCGCCCAACATCGGGTTACGCGCCAGTTGGGTGGCGTCAATTTTGCCGCCAAAGGGACCAGGCGTCCAGTCTTCCCCCATGATTTCGGTGGTAACGCCTTGCGTAATTTTTGAGAGACAACGGCCATCAAGCATCAAAGGTATAATCGAGTGGCTTAAAATGTCGATAAAGCCCGGACAGACAACCATGCCGCTGGCGTCTACAACCTCACGCACATTTTCTGGGGCGATGCGTCCCGGGGGCGTAATGGCAGCAATCCGGTCAGCGTTCAATGCCACGTCACCATAAAACCAGGGATTGCCCGTGCCGTCGATCACTTTTGCGTTGCAGATCAGGGTGTCAAAAATAGCCATTATTTTTCCTTTACACTCGTCTTCGTATGACGGCATAGCTAAATTCCATATCGTCCCAGGCTAGCAAGAATTCAGCAATTGAAACGGTGACAATATCAGCATTGCGAGCCGGATCAAGTAAATAGACACTATCGTTGTCAATTGCTACAATTAGAACAGCATGTTGAGCAGGATGTTTTTGCCAATAGTCTAGCTGCGCAGTCTGAACAAACGCAATGACTGGTATTTTCTGATCGAACCAATCCGCTACATCGGACAGAACCGCTTCAGTAGCGTAGATAACCTCGATTGAGCTAGATTTTAAGCGCGTGATATTTGAGGCTGGCACACCAAAGTCCTCAAATATACCCAGTGTCTTCGCCAATGCAGCTTGTGAACGCGAAATGCCCAGATGGGCTAAAGCCATCTGGGCACAGGCAAGCAAACAATAACCATGTTTTTGTTGTGTACTAAATGGGACGCTTAAATTTTTGACCATTGTCCATCAAGGCTTTTTTGGTTTGTAGATCGTTGACAACCGCTCCAGTTGTTGCACTAATTTCAACGTAACCAATTGGTCCCCATGGTTCATGGGCGAGTGATGTGATAAAAACTTGAAAACGCCATGCCCACTCTATCCCAATTTGAACGAGCACGCCGTGGTCGGCCATTAACATATTGCCGACATAACCGATTAACCAACCCGTGGCTTTGCGTCGCGCAGCACGTTCATTCAACGCGGTAGGAACAACGATATAAACTTCACTACCTTCAGGCAGATCGACAGGAGTAGATAATTCAATTTTCCCGTTGTGAACCACACCTGGATAAGTTGCGACAGCCATAGCTACTTCCTCTCGATCCCATCTAAACCTAGCTCGCCAAAATGAATAGATAGCTTCATCTATTGCCAATCGTAGCGCATTCGCGTCAAATCGTCAATCAAGCCAACGGCCAAATATTGCGATTAGCGTGCTTATAGGGCAGTTGTTTGAAATCTGGTACAAGCGCACCGGGTGCAGCCACATAGAGAATCTTCGCAGCCAGCGGAGCGAAGCCGGCATAAAAGTGTTGCATGGATTTGACGACCAAAATCTTCTTCTGTGTGGGGTCGATGCCAACATTGGTAAAAACCTGCGGACCAAAGGTCTGCGTGCGATGGCTGATCACAACAATGTCGATACCATTGGGGCCGTGCAACGCGACACTATCGCCCAACGGCGAAAGACCATCCGCAAAAACTTGGGTGGCGTTACGGGCGATCTTACCCACCCGCACCCGCAGATCAACCGGATCGCCTGACATCGGCCCCATCTTGCCCCCAATGCGCAGATCGAGTTCGACACCCTCCCCCACTTCTAGCGCAACAGCAACCACGATCGGGTCCCAGATACAGCCAATCGCGGCGTTAGCGATGCCACGTTCCAGTAGCGCGCGCAAAACAAAAGTGGAATCGTTCGGTGCGCCACCGCCGGCATTGTCTGCTACATCGGCCAATACCACCGGCTGTTCGGCACAGGCTAACGCTTCATCCAGAGCACCATGTAAAGAGCGATAGTCCGGTTGCACACGGTCACGCATGGCATAGAATTGATCACCCAACTGCTGCGCCAATGCTGCACCATGCGCTGGTTGATTATCGGTGACGACAAGCATGCGGGTACCTAGATCGGGCACATCGCCCCACGGAAAACCATGCCCCAACGAAACCGAAAGCACGCCGTCTTTACCTTCCAGCGCTTGCATCTGAGCGACGAAGCTTTGCACCGGTTCGCGTGTGGTGTGGTAAACGCCAATCATCTTGCAGTCGTAAAGCGCCGTATGAGGCTTGAGTTTGCCTTGGGCGGCGTCGGCGATGATCTGAAAAAGTTCTTCACCCCGCTCGGCAGGGTCGGTGTGCGGATACTCTTTGTAAGTGATCACAGCGTCGGCGTTTTCCACCAATGTCTGCGTCAGATGGCAATGTAAATCCAACTCGACGCCAATGGGCACGTCTGGCCCGACAATCGCCCGCACATGCTGGGCCATGTCGCCTTCGCAATCGTCATAGCCCTCGGCCACCATCGCGCCATGCATGTGTAAAAGCACACCATCGACGGGCAGCGCGCCGCGCAGATCAGTCAAGATCTCATCCCGCAACGCCGCATAGACGGGACGCAACGTGATCCCGGCAGGCATGGCAAAGGCGGCCAGGCTCTCGAATACCGTCCAGCCCCGTTCCTGCGCCAGCGCGCGCCATCGCACCAGGGCCACCGCCTCTGCATCAGGATGAGCCTTGTGTTGGCCGTGGCGCACGAGGTAATTCTGTTCAAAGTTTTGCATACCGGTTAGAAAGGGAGAAAAGGTGTTTGTTTCTGTGCTCAACAAAGCGGTGAAGAATTTCACGGTGTTACTCCAGTGGATATTGGATTGACGATTGACGATTTTTGATTTACGAAGTCGCAGGGCGCGTTTTGAGCCTTCTTCTCTCGTTGTCTCGGATCGAAGAAGAGACTTACGGCATCCACTGCTGAGCGCAAATCAGAAATCAAAAATCGTCAATCATTTAAAATAGTCGTAGACAAGCCGTCCGATCTGGCCCAAGGCGTTGTCGATCTGGTTGATGTGGTCCCACCCGGCCACCGGATCATCTTTGACAGGTTCAGCGTCCCAAGTACAGAAGACGGTGACTGCAACATGCGAATGGTCGTTGGCGTAGATAATGCCACTATCATTGCGGATGCCAGACAGGGTGCCTGTCTTGTGAGCGACCGCCGTGCCAGCTGGCAGAAAACGGGGTAACCGGAGATTTATTTGTTGTTGCAAAAGAATATGCAACATGGCATCACAGGCAGCACGATCGAGAATTTCAGCACGAAAAATCATTTCATTGAGCCGATTCAGGTCACGCGGCGTGCCGACATCATTGTCTGGCCCCAAGCTGTAGGCGCGCCCGGTGCGATTAGCCGAACCTTCTGCTTCCGGTTTGTCCAGCATGGTAAAAGCCCGGCGTGGATCAGCGCCGGCTTCGCCCAAAATGTCGATAAAGATTTCACGGATCGTCATTGGCACATGGATCGAAGTCAGCCCGAGCTCGTGCATAAATTGGGTGGTAGCAGACACCCCCAGGCGGTGTATTACCATATCGGTGGCCGTGTTATCGCTGATGATGATCATTAAGGTCAACAGATCGCGCAGCGTTGGTTGCAACCCATCTTGCAGAAAAACGAGCACACCGCTAGGCAGGTTCTTCTCGGCCAAGGTCAACTCAAAACGATCATCTAGTGTAAAGCGACCAGTCTGGATTTGGTGAAAGGCCTCGACCAGCACGGGAATTTTGAGCACGCTGCAAAGGGGAAAGGAGTGATCGGCGTTGATATAAAGTTCCTCACCCGATTCTAAATGTTTGATCGCAACACCCATTGCCGTTGTGCCGCTGGCGGCAATGATGGCATCGATTTGTGAGGTCAACGAAGGCATGTGAATCCTTATTCTTCAAAGTGATGATCAAAAGCAAAGGCTGTTGAAATATGGGAATGACGCATGACCGCAAAGCTTACACAATCCACCAAGCTCAACAAACGACGGTTGGCAATCAAAAAGGCTTGCACTGCATCTGCATGGAGCTTCTGATCAACCCACGCTATTTGTAAGACAGGAGCCATATCCTCAAGCAATACTCTGACTGCTAGCATACCCAAGCGACGTTGGAGCAATGCACATGCTTCACTAATGATGTAGTTAGTCGACGGCAAGGTATGGTTTTCATCGAGCAAGCGCAGCCAAATTTTGTCAGCCGCCGTATGATTTGGCTCATTTTCATCTAACACAGACAATACAGCCGACGTATCGATGAAAATATTCATTCTTCAATTACTTTCAAGTCCTTTGGATCATTCGAAATTGCCTCAGCCAGGTAATAGTCGTGGTTGACGCCTAGATCCGGCAGGCCTGAATTAAAGCGACCTGAAACGAGTATCGCACGGCGTCGCTTTTCAAGCATTTCATCCTCATGAGTTTTTGCAGCGAGGACAAGATCAACCCCTTGACGAACCAGCGCAGCGATTGATTCGTTTTTCTCTTGGGCTAACTTTTTTAAACGCTTAACTTGTGCTTCGGTCAGCTGAACCTGGGTTCTTATCATAATTATCTCCTTTTGCTCACATGCCAACACTTTGTGCTAACATGAAAACACAGCAATTAACCAAAGACAATTCTCGGCAATTTTCCAAGTTACTACTCAGCCCGTTGTTTTGGGTCCAACGCATCGCGCACACCATCACCAACAAAGTTAAAGGCCAATACGGTGATCACGATCATCAGGCCGGGCCAGATAACAATATGCGGGTAGGTGGTAATGTACTGGCGACCATCAGAAAGGATGACCCCCCACGAGGGTGTCGGCGGCCGTACGCCCAGCCCCAAAAACGAAAGCGCGGATTCGAGGATGATAATGCCACCAATCCCAAGCGAGGCCAACACGATGATCGGCCCCAGCACATTCGGCAAGATATGGCGGATAATAATGCGCATGGGTTGAACACCGCTGGAGCGGGCGGCGATCACAAAGTCGCGGCTGCGCAAACTGAGCACATCGGCCCGCACAACGCGCGCGAAACGCGCCCAGCCAGTAAACCCAATCACGAGGACGATTAACAATAAGCTGGATAAATTCTTATCGCGTAAGACGGCGGCCAACAGAGTCAGCAGCGCCAACACTGGGATCGACATTAGCGTATCAATAATGCGCGAACAGATCGTATCGGTCCAGCCACCAAAATAGCCAGCGATTGCGCCAATCAGTACCCCAATCACAACCTGGAAGACGGTTGCGCCCAGACCAACCAGCAAGGCCGTGCGTGTACCAACGAGAACGCGGCTCAACAAGTCGCGCCCATTATAGTCTGAGCCTAACCAGTGGTCGGCGGATGGCGCAGCGCCTTGCATGCTACGAAACTGAAAGCTTGGATCATAAGGTGCCAGCACATCGGCAAAAATGGCCACCAGTACCAACAAAATGACCACCGCCAAGCCCACAACGGCAAGCCCATTGGCGCGGAAGCGGCGCCACGCCTGCATCCATTCGGAGCGCGCGGCTGGGTTTTCAATCGTTTCAATAATGCGAGTTTGGGGTGTTGAGATTGCGGCCATAGGGACTAGGTAATTGGGTATTAGGTAATTGTAAATGCCATCCCGCACCGTGATGGCTATTCTACACGGACGCGGGGGTCAACGATGGCATAAAGTAGATCGGTGATGAGATTGGCAAGCACGACAAGCGCCGACAACACCACCACCAATGACTGTACAACCTGATAATCCAGCCGACCCAACGAGTCAATAAAGAGGCGACCAATGCCCGGCAGGGCAAAGATCGTTTCGATCACGATGGTGCCACTAAGAATGGTGGCAATTTGCAGCCCCAAAACGGTGACCACTGGCAGTAACGCGTTGCGCACAGCGTGGCGCACGACGACGATCCGTTCGCCGAGCCCTTTGGCGCGTGCCGTGCGCACATAGTCCTGGGTCAGGGTTTCAATTGTCGCCCCGCGCATCACACGGGCGAGCAGCGCCATCTGCTCAAAAGTCAGGACGGCAATCGGCAACACATATCCCTTCCACGTCTTTAGGCCATAAGGTGGCACCCAGCGTAAATAGACGGAGAAAAAAATGATCGCCATCAGGGCGATCCAAAAGGCAGGAATCGACACGCCGGCGGTTGAAAAAAGCGCTGTAACATAGTCGAACAGTGAATTTCGTTTGACGCCAGCCAAGATACCAGCCGGAATGGCGATGGCCGCGGCCAGGATTAACGAAATTATATTCAAGAAGGCGGTGACCGGCGCCGCTTCCAAGATCATGTCGCGCACCGGGACACCGCGCCGCACCAATGATTCGCCAAAATCACCGCGCAGCAAACTCGACAGCCAGATCAAATACTGTTCGTGATAGGGTTTGTCAAAGCCCCACTTGCGATGGATGGCGGCACGCAATTCATCCGTCATCTTGATCCTGCCGTCGCCCAAGAGCAACTGCACTGGGTCACCCGGCAGTAGGCGCATAATAACAAAGGTGATCACGCTGACGAGGAAAACGATCAGCAAGCCCTGGAGTAGACGGCGGACGATGTAGAGTAGCATAGGCGTTTTGTTTGATTGACGATTTTTGATTGACGAAGATTGGTGGGTAAACCATGTGATCTCTGCTTTCGCTATAATGAAAGCAGAGATCACATGGACCGTCCCATTATCTCGTAAATCGTCAATCTAAAATCGTACATTAAATCATCCGATCTTGACGATACGAATGGCATGGCGCTCATCGACGATTTCCACCCAGACGGTGATGTCACCTTCGACCGCCAGCCAGTAAAGACTTGGGTCTTCTGCGTCCACTTGTAAGTTTGTCAACATGGGATCAGCAGCCAATGCATCTAGCGCGGCGCTAACATTGTGTGCAACACCACGCTCAATGCGGTAGAGAGCAGCAATTGCCTCACGGCCCAGGCGTAATTCCCATTTCACGGAAGAATACCCTTTGCTTCTAAATCCGCCTTGACTGCGTCCCACGTCATATAGTTGCCAGCGTCCATCTCGGCCCGGATGCGGGCAATTTCCTCATAGTGCAGCTTTTTCAGTTGCACCCAGAGCAAATGGGGCACGACGACCCCCACCGGCTTGTTGTAGCGTTCGATCACCACTTCACGGCCGGCAGTCACTTCATCCAGGATGTCGCGCATTTTGATGCGCGCTTCTTCACTCTTGAAGCTTTTCATTGCCATACAATCTCTCCTCTATAACCTATACGACTCTTAAGACTTGTATAGATTATAGAGGAGAGATGAACGCTTGTCAAGCTAATGAGGCGTCAGGTGTATGAATTATCCGTTCTGTTTCATCAATGGCAAGAGATAGTAATGGATAGGATCTGTGTTGAATGTTGAATCAGGTAAACCCTCCACACGCATAGCAAATGGCACCATCCATTGATCAAATTGCAGATAGAGTACAGGGACCTCTTCAGCAAAGATCTCCTGGATGCGGTCATAGATTGGTTTACGTTTCGCTGGATCGACCTCTTGTAAACCCTTGCTACACAATTCGTCCATCTCTTCATTGTTGAAGTGCGGGAAGTTGCTGCCGCCCGAGGAAGTAAGTGTGTCCGTGCAATCGGGTTCAAGCACGCCATTGTTATAGGTCCAGTTAAAGATCGACATTTCCGTGCCGCCCTGGCGCATGGCTTCTAGAATTTCGGCCACCGGCGCTTCGGTGATCTGCATGTCAAGGCCGACATCTTTGAAGAGTTGCTGCGCCAACTCAGCGATGGCCTTGCGCGCTTGGTCGCCTGCCTTAGCTGTACAGGTGAAGGAGAACTTAACGCCATCCTTCTCACGAATGCCATCCGCGCCAACCGTCCACCCTGCCTCATCCAACAAAGCCTTTGCCTTTTCCGGGTCGAATTCATATTGCTTGAGATCAGCGTTATAATACTGGCTAGTCGGCGGAATGTTGGAATGAGCAACCTCGGCGGCGCCATTCCACAAATCATCGATGATGCGTTGGCGATCAAGGGCATACATCAGCGCTTGCCGGCAGCGTTTGTCGGCAAAGTAGGCACGCTCGTTGTTGATTGGGAAGTGTTTGATCCCGGCGGATGGATAACGGTACACCTTGAAATTGGGGTCTTTTTCAAGCGCAAGACTATCTTGCACCAGTAAAGGCCATGCCGAGGAGTCAGCATCGCCAGTATCTAGCGCTGCTTTACGTACTGCGTCTTCCGGCACCACTTCCATGCGTAGGAAATCAACCTTAGGACGACCACGGAAATGATCAGCAAATGCCTCAAGCTCGGTAAATTCTGAGGCTTTCCATTCCTTTAATTTGAACGGGCCTGTGCCGATAGGTGATGTAGAATATTCAGCATCTCCCACTTGCTTGTGATGATTAGAATTGACGATGGGGCTAGTCGCCCAGGTAACCAATGAGCCAGCGTTGATGGTCTTCATGTTCACGACCACCGTATAATCGTCCGGCGTCTCCACGGTATCGATGCCGGTATAGCTACTCTGGATAGTGGCTGCATTTTTTTCGTCACGATAATAATCCATCGTGTACTTCACATCAGCGCTAGTCAGTTCGCTGCCGTCGTGGAATTTGACACCCTTGTGTAGGTTAAATGTATATTTCATTCCATCCGGTTGTACATCAACAGATTCAGCCAGGTCAGGGTACATCTTATTGTCTGGATCATAATTGACAAGGGCGTTATGCATTGCCATAATCATGAGGGTTTGCATGGTTGCACCCAAATCGTTTGGCCCCAAGCCGGCAATTTCCTGGTGCGAAAGCCAAACTAGCGTACCGCCACCCGCAGCGGTTTCGCCACCCGCAGCCGCAGATTCACTGCCCGTGGCCGGGGCGACGCCGGGAGGCGCACAGGCGGCCAACAACGCGGTCGTCGAAACACCCGCCGCGACCAGTTGCAAGAAATGGCGCCGACTGATGAGGTGCCGTGCGAACAAGGTAGAATTTGTCGTTTGTTGCATACAGCTTCTTCCTTTCGTGTGAAATCAGGTTGGATGGTTCAACGCCAAACAGTATAACAGTTGAATGTACTAACGAACACGAATAATTGACAACAGAAGTTGCACTAGATGACAAAAGATGGAGATCTAGAGATAGGACCACACCGGCTAGAACAACACGGTCTTGAGGCAATAAAGAGTGTAGCACAATGAGAGACCGGCTGTCAATGTGCAAAGTGGGGAGGGTGTCTATCAGAATGGGGCGAGATGGTAAAATAGCAGGGTGGGAGTGAAAACAGGCATTCAGAAAGGAACGCGCCGAATGAAACGGAGTCGAGGGCAACAAGAAGCGGAGTTGATGGCGGTAGCAGGCGAGCTGATCCAAGAGTATCTGGAGTGGGCGGCGAATGCCGGGGTACCCACTTTGAGTGCGATCGAGGAAGCGGTGCGGCGCGTGTGCGAGCGAGTTGGGGCGCAGATGGCAAGTGTGGGGATCGCAGGGCAGGCGGCGCGGCAGTTGGTGGAAGCACCGCGATGCCCGCAGTGTGGTGCGGGGATGCGCTACAAAGGGCAAAAGGCGAATGACGTTGAAAGTCGCGTCGGCGCCTTGCGGTTAGAACGAGGCTATTATTCATTGGCCGCCCCCCACACCAGAGGCGGAACCGCTGCGGCTGGGCGTGGGATTTGACTCAATCCCAATACAGACTTAAGTACATATACTTTTGCTGGGGTAGAGAATGGTCGGTTAGGCAGTCTTTACCTGGTCAGGTCACCAGTACGCAGCTAAGCGGTTTGTCAGCTTTAGCGAGCTGACAAACCGCTCACGGAAGATGGTTTGTTAAGAGGAAGTTACGATGATACAGCTCGCCATGATGATACGATGAAGGTGGCCGCTTTGTTAACATTGGTGCTAATGGAGCAACGCGGTTTGAACCGGCTCGGTCGAGGCGGCGGCCCGGGTTAGCCAAGCTTGGGCGAGCAATTCGAGGCTGCGGAGGCGCTCTTCCAGACTGTACGTAAAAGTGAAAATCATAATTTCGTTGGCTTCAGTGGCCGCGATCAACTCTTCCAGTTCCGCGAACACCGTAGCGGGTGTGCCTACAATGCGGTTGGTGGGGAAACGCCGCGCCGCGTCGAGGTCGGGATGAACAGCGGCAACCTGTGGCGACGCCAGTTGGATCGGCCGGCCGGTGCGCAGGGCAAAGGTCATCAACTGGCCGGGGGCAGCAAACCAAGCCGCCTCATCGTCGGTGGCGGCAGTGAGCACGTTGGCGGTCACGATGGCATAAGGCTCTTCCAGCACGACCGAGGGCTTGAAGTTCTGGCGATAGAGATCAATCGCCTGCAAGGTGCCGCCTGTATCGAAGTGGTGGGCAAAGGCAAACGGCAGACCGAGCTGACCGGCCAGTTGAGCACTATAGCCGCTGGACCCCAGCAGCACGATCGTGGGCGTGCCAGTCGCCGCTGGCGTGGCGGAAAACCGGTTCCACATGCCGTCGGCGGTGCGCGGATCGCCGAGCAGCCCCATCAAATCGATGAGATGACGCGGAAACTCCTCGACGCCTAGCCCGGCTGGCGTGCGGCGCAGGGCGGCGGCGGTGCTAGGGTCCGTGCCTGGGGCGCGGCCAATACCTAAATCGATACGGCCAGGATGCAGCGCCTCGAGCAGGGCAAACTGCTCGGCCACGACCAGCGGCGGATGATTGGGCAGCATTACCCCACCCGAACCAACATGGATTGTCGATGTCATGGCGGCCAGGTGGGCGATCAGCACGGGCGGTGTGGTGCTAGCAATGCTGGGCATATTGTGGTGTTCGGCCACCCAAAAACGCATGTAGCCCAGGGCCTCGGCCCGTTGCGCGAGCATGGTCGTATCGGCCAGCGCGGCGGCCGTGGTCGCGCCGTGGCCGACAACAGCCAGGTCCAGCACCGAGAGTGGTATAGCATGATGAGCATCCATCAGTGAATCTCCATAAAATTAGTAAAGTCTTGCATTTGCGGACTTGAATCTGCTTACTGTACCACAATTTCGCGCATAAATTAGTAGGCTAGCTAGAAGTTGCGATTCGTTGGGGTGCGGCTAGGCCAGTGGGGCGTAAATAATAAGACTGTAGCCAGTGAGACAGTATTTGTCCTGGCCCACTGGCTACTGGTCTAAGAGGTTAGGCGGTTTAGAAGCGATCAAGTGGAAAATCTATACGCTACTCTTCTTTATCCTCGACGCGCACAATCTGCACCTTGACGTGTGCAATCAGGGCAGCCAGGGCGCCCAATGCGGCGAGCAGCGGTGCGAACAGCGTTACAACCCCGCCAAAGACAGCGCCAGCGGTGAGCGGAATCTCCATGATCAGAGCATCATCTTGCGTGCGCAGGATCAAGCGTCGCACGTTGCCTTCGGCGATCAATTCCTTGACGCGCTCCACCAGTTGGCTGCCAGCGATCTCAATCTCTTCGATCCAAGGCGTTTCTTCCTTGGCTAGGGCCGTGCCATTGGTTGAGGGTTGCTCCATAGTGGGTTGCTCGACTGGGGTTTGTTCCATGACAGTCACTTTTTCCATTGTCTCAGACATAGTAGCCTCCAAAGTTGTAAATAAAAATCTCATGTTACGCACCTGGGAACGCCGCCATCTCTGGCGGCTGCCGGCAGGATGCCGGCGTTCCCAGGAGAGACTGCGTAACATGAGTAAAAATTATAAATAAACAGCATTCTACGAAATATCAATTTTACTTACGAAGAACCTGATTATCAAAGATAGCATATACCACAAACGCCAGCACGAGACGGCTCAGCTATACTGAGTTCAATGTGAAAAGCGGAGTTTTTTTACCCCCGCCTACCGGGGTGCCCGCTCTGGCCCCCTAGGAAGGGGAGGAACTGACACCTTGTCTATCCCGTGACGGTTCCCTCCTTTTTTAGGCGCGAACGGTTAGGGTGGGGTAATTCTCCGCTTTTCATCCTGACTTGAGTATAGATAGTCAGTCAGTGAGTCAGTCAGACAGTATGTTCTGACCCACTTTCCGACTAACCCACTGCCCTATTGTCTATTTACTTGCACCTAACTGTACTATTTCCATAGTAGCCTACGCCGCGCCATCACTCATCTCAATTGACCGCAGGGTTAGTTCTTTGCCTTGGATAACCTGCACATCAGCGCTGTCACAGATGGGGCAATAGAAAGTAACCGAGTCGGACACGCTATAATTTATGTTACAGTGCGAACAGTGGATTATGGCGGGCAGCTCTTCGATTTCCAAAGCGGCTACGGCAAAAGGTGTGCCCGTGGCAACAACCTGAAAGCCAAAGGCTAGCTCATCTTTAGAGAGGCCGGCCAGCGCGCCCAACTGTACCTTCACCGTCGTGATGGGGCCGAGGGCTGTACTGGGCAGCGCCGCACTAGCGGTATCAATCAAACGCTGAGCAATGGCAAGTTCATGCATTGAAAGTGCTCCTCAATCTCTAGCAATAAACGATTAGCAATTTTAGGGACGGCGGATAATTGCTGCTGCACAGCGGGGCTTAATCCTTCGCCATGACCAAAATCGACACCGGGCGCGGTCACCAACCAAGCTGGCAGATTGCGCGCGTTGAACAGGTTGGCATAGATCAGCAGCGCGGCTGGGCCCAGTTGGTGGCCAAACACGGGTAAGCCAACGTCGCCGACAACGCGCTGCACATGAATTTGCTCATTCAATTCACCAATCGATGCATCCACAAACACGACCGCGCCAACATCAGTCGCAGCAATGTCGATGGCCAATTCGGGCACAAGTTGGGTGCCTGTCACCAACCGCACAGGAGTATGTGGCTGCCAACAGGCTACCAAATGCTGAGCCAACACCACACCCGCGCCATCATCGCGCCGAAACGTATTGCCGTAACCAATCACTAAAATCTGCCCCACGTGGCTTGCTCCCTAGTTGATATTTTTTGAAGCGGGATTGGCGATTGAATATTAGAGATTGGCGATTGGAGATAATTCGTCTACGAACCAATTTCTAATCTCCAATCTCGCTTATCAATTACTCCCGCACCATCTCATTCACAACGGCCCCGTCGGCACCCACCAATTGGATGTGCAGCGGCATCTGCCCAATCGCATGGGTCGAACAACTGAGACACGGGTCAAAGACACGAATGCCATGCTCGATGCGGTTGAGGATGCCCTCGCTCAGTTGATGTCCGTCCACATAGGCTTCGGCAATCTGGCGCACGGTCTTATTCATAGCCAGGTTATTCTGGCCAGTGGCGATGATCAGGTTAACATGCTGCAAGATGCCATCGTCGTCCACCTGGTACTCATGAAAAAGGGTGCCGCGCGGTGCTTCACTGACCCCGACGCCCAGGTGTTGGTTGACACCCGCACGACTGCGCACTCGCTCATCCAAAATCGCTGGATCCTCCAGCGTCATCTCAATTTTCTCGAGGGCAAAAAGGATTTCGATCAGGCGTGCATAGTGATAGTGAAAGCTTTGCGTCACTGGTTTACCAGCAGGCGCCAGTTTACGGAATTCTCGGAGCTCAGCATCGGCGCGCGCAGTGCCGGCATAGTCGCAAACGTTCAGGCGCGCCAATGGCCCAACCCGGTACATACCAAGTTCATACGCGCTGCCCGCCGCCACATTGGGCTTGTAATAGGGAAACTTTAGATAACTCCAGGGCTGCACAGCCTCGCCGATAATCTCGCGGAAGCGTTCGGGCGGGAGACCTGGTTCTAATTGGCGACCTTCACTGTCGACCACACGCAGCAGGCCATCATAATGTTCCAGACCGCCATCCGGCGTCACCAACCCCATAAATAGGCTGGGAAAAGCGCCATAAGACTGGATCTCGGGGCTAAAGTTGGCCAACGTATCCTTGTATAAGTTCAAACCCAGGTCGAGCGCGGCGAACGCATCGGGCAGCATGGCCTGGATCAGGCGGCGATTCTCGTCCGACAGCGGCTCGCGCACACCACCGGGCACCGACCAGGCCGGATGAATACTCTTGCCGCCCAGCAGGCGAATGATTTCCTGGCCGACTTGACGCAGACGGATGCCTTTGCGCGCAATGTCGGGAAAGCGCTGAATCAGGCCGATAATATTACGCTGCGCTGGCTCGCTTTCCATACCTAAAAGCAAGTCTGGCGCGCTAAGATGGAAAAAGCTGAGCGCATGGCTCTGAACAATCTGCCCCCAATTCATCAAGCGGCGCAGTTTCTCTGCCGTGGGTGGAATCTGCACTCCCATCAGGGCATCGCCCGCTTTGGCCGACGCCAGCAGATGGCTCACTGGGCAGATGCCACAGATGCGCGCCGTGATGCCGGGCATTTCCCAGAAGCTGCGCCCTTCGCAAAATTTTTCAAAACCGCGAAATTCTGTCACATGGAAGCGGGCGTCGGCAACGCGATCATTTTCATCCAGATGAATAGTGATTTTGGCATGACCCTCGATGCGTGTGACAGGGTCAATGGTAATGGTGCGGGTCATATGGCTCCTTTAATTCGCCATCAAACGAATACGGTGCGGTATAAATAGTCGGCCAGTGAGTCAGTAGCTCAGTGGGGCAGTGCACAGTCTTACTGTCTCACTGGCTTACGCCGCACCGTCCTAGACATCATCATGCTATCCAAAACGGCGCATCTGCGGCGACAGGTTGAGTGGCGCGC
>JBBRVA010000009.1:0-26388 GCA_038247295.1 Caldilineales bacterium
AGAGTGGCTGATTTTTTACCCTCTCCTCAAGACCTCGCCGAGGCAGGAGAAGTAATCAAAGTTACCATTGCGTTGAGCAAAAACAGTGTTGACTTCTTCAAACAAGAGGCGCTAGCGCACAATTCGTCCTACCAAAAAATGATCCGAAAGCTACTCGACGAATACGTGCGGAAGTTTCAACAGACTGATCTGCATCCTAGCTGAGGTAGGATATGTAGAAGCCTAGCCAGCGCAACACAGCTGCCCTGGTAAACGCTCCTTGCCTGGTAAAAATTCGATATCCATTTTTCTTTGCGTCAATCATTTGGCTTTGGTTATTCACGCCATTTGAAGAAATTGGTAAGCCTGAACCCCTCAAGCATGGCTTAGCTGGCTATTGGTCGCGCCGGACCAATGACGAACATCCCATTGTGCACAAGGTTGAGCATGATCAATTGAAAATTGCTCAACTTCGCTATTATTATTAAACCCATTTATGCAGAGCGGTAGAAGGGTAGACAAGTGTTCGCTTGTCTACCCCTCTACTAATACGACAACGTTAAATTAGCCACCAGTGGTAGCGAACCTGTTTTAGGCCATTTTTTGCCAAAATTTGAACGGCAAAATGGGCACTAACGCAATAGAATCGTTTCTCTCGAAAATCAGATGCAAATCGCAGGTTCGTCATGCCGTAGTTTCAGCACAAGCGATTTGGCGCATTCTAATTTAACGTTGTCGTACTAATCACGCCAT
Source organism: Caldilineales bacterium (assembly GCA_038247295.1). Taxonomy (GTDB): domain Bacteria; phylum Chloroflexota; class Anaerolineae; order Caldilineales; family Caldilineaceae; genus JAPLGZ01. The sequence goes on from JBBRVA010000009.1 coordinate 733, forward strand.
CAACATCTGCTCCAACGTATCTGCCACTTGTGATGAGGCCGGCCCATCGGCGCGGTTGAGGCGGATCTGGTTGGCGACGCGGCGCACGAGGCCGGGGTTGACTTCGGCCAGGCTGTTCGTCATCGTGAACCAAAGTTTGCACAGTTCCGGGTCTTCATGGTTCGCCGCGCGCACGGCGATCTCGGCGGGTGACGAGGCGTTGAGGCTGGGGTTGCCGGCGCTCATGCCCAGTTCGCGCCAGGCGTTGACCCAATAGTAGCAGAGCATCGGGTTGATCAACCCACGCATGCGGCCCCAGAGCGGATCGTCTTCCTGCACCAGGTTAAAAAAGGCCAGATAGTAAGGCCGCGAATGGCCGTAGTCACGGTGAATCTGTGACATCTCACCCGCTTTCACCGAAGCGTACGAGGCCATGTACCAACGCAAATCTTCCAGCGTCGCCCCCGGCTCCCCTTCCTCGATCGAATCCCACTGAATGCGACAGGCATAGAGATAACTGCGCGCCGAGGCGGCAAAGTCTTGCGAGCGTTGCAACATGGCGGTTTTGGCCAGGGCACGCGCCTTCTCTGGCGAGGCGGGCAGCGTATCCGGCAGTTGCACGTGCTGAATGTCGTAACAGACCGGCTCCAACGCCGGCTCGTCGATAAATGGGATCACATGCGGGCCGGGCAAGGTATAACGGCCCTCTTGCAGCATGATCAACTCGCGCCGCTCCAGGTCGTCGAGCAAGCTATCGACATAATCAACCTGATCCTGATCGTTGAGCAAGGTGATGGCCAACTCGGCCTTGTCGATCTCCAGCCCCGCGTTGATCACGGCGTAGACAAAACCAGCCTCGGCGCGATGGACAAAGGCGGCTTCACTGTCGATCTCGGGATCCAGCCAGACCGGCACATGCACGGACGCCACCTGGCCATGATAGTCGAAGGCGCGCTGCCGAAAGCCCATCTGCCAGATTTGGCGCAACGTCGTCTTGCTGCGAATCATGCCCTGCGCTTCGTAGCGCGTGCAGAGCGCGTCCAGCAACTCGTCCGTCGTGCGTTTGCCGGAATGTTCGGCGAGTTCGCGGTAGATGTCGCGCAATACGTCGCGCCGGGTGCTGAAGTCAACCGCCGTCATCTTGAGCCGATTGAAGATCTGTTTATATTGCGTGCGCAACGACGGTTTGGCGCTGGCAAAGTCGAGCAAAGCGGCAGCTTGCGGCGGCAGGATGATCGAGTTGTTTTCGCCTTGGCCGCCCTCCCAAGGGCGCAGATCCTCCAGCTCACCGTTAAAAGTAAAGTCCTTGGGCGCAACGTAGAGCTGCAAATCACGATTAAAAAGTTGCAACAGGTCGTTGTTATTCTCCAGCCAGTTTTTAAACTGGGTGTAGCCGAAATTGGCCTCATTGAAGGCCGAGTCCATCAGCAGCATTGTCTGCTTGAGTTTGGCGGCCAAAACCGGCAATTCACCGCGTTGGGCGTGAATGCGCAACGCCTTGCCCAACAGATTGCGGGCGACTTCGTTGTCGGCACGCAACGGGGCATGCAGTTCATCCAGTTCATGCTCGCTCAACACCGATTCCAGATAGACAAATTCGTCACACGCCTTCACCAGCAACGGATGCGTGACATCACGTGGGCCGATGCCCAGGGTATAGCGGCCATATTCACGTAATTTGCTCACCAGCGGACCAAAGTCACTGTCACCTGAAACAATGACAAAGGTCTGGATTTGCGAGCGCGTGATCGCAGTCTCGAAGGCATCTAGCGCCATACGAATGTCGGCACGGTTTTTGCCGGCGCGCACACTGTAAATCTGAATCAGGTCGATTGCGTTGTTCATCAACTCTTCACGGTAGCGCGAAAAGCGACTCCAGTCCCCATAACAGCGTTTGAGCACCACGGGGCCCCGGCTTTGCAGATATTCCATCAGCGGAGTGAGTTCAAAATCGAGAAATTCTTGCTCGGCCCACAAGGCTACATTTTCAAAATCGATAAAAACAGCGATCTGGTTACTCATTAAAGTCTCTCGCATTTATTTATTTTTTCCTACCAGTTTTCTACGCGGTCTGCATTCGTAAAGAACCCAGATGATATAAATTTGCTCTAAATTTTAGCATGGATTGGCGTAAATAGAGATTTTTTACCCATCAGTGGGTGCATATTGCAGAGGAAGGGTCGACATAGGTGGATTGCGAGTCTGACAGTCGCTAGGTTTAGGCCATACTTCAAAGCAAAAATGATCCACGAAGCCTCACAAAGCCACACGAAGAAAAAGTAAATTCGTGTGGCTTTGTGGATCATTTTTTATCTCTCCGACGCAAGCGGTGGCTAAAGTGGAATTATCTCTTCTGGACAATTTCTCGTATAATCGGCAAGACAATTTCAATGCAAGCGGAAAGGGAAACCTATGACAATCAAAGTGATCGGTGCTGGGTTTGGCCGCACCGGCACGCTTTCACTCAAGGTAGCGCTGGAAGAGTTAGGCTTTAACAAGTGTTACCACATGCAAGAAGTATTTGCTCATCCAGCGCATGCCCAAGTTTGGCACGCCGCCAGCCAGGGCAAAGCAGTGGATTGGGACAAATTATTGCAGGGCTATGCAGCCACCGTCGATTGGCCGGGCTGCTACTTTTATAAAGAGTTGCTCGCAAAATATCCCGATGCCAAAGTGCTGTTAAGCGTGCGTGATCCAGAGCAGTGGTATGCCAGCGCGCTGGGCACCATCTTCAATGCGGGGCGAGGCTTTCCGGTCAATCTGATCGCGCGGTTCGTACCACCGATCCGTCGTTTCATTGCCATGATCGATAGCATTATTTGGCAAGGTACCTTCCACAGTAATTTTGCCGACAAAGCGTATGCGATTGCCATCTTTAATCAGCACATTGAGGAGGTCAAGCGCGTTGTCCCATCCGAACAGTTACTCGTCTACGAAGTCAAGCAAGGTTGGGCGCCCCTTTGTCATTTTCTCGATGTGCCAGTGCCAGCCGATAAACCCTTCCCACGCCTCAATGATAGCGCCCAATTTCAACAAGCGTTTAGAAAGCGGATTGCCTATGGTCTGTTAGCGCTCGCCGCTACCATCGTCGCCGCCGTCTTTACGATTTGCCAGGTGGCGGCGAGATATGCCCAGCCCATAAGTGGACCAACGACGAACGACCACTGACCACTGTCTACTGTCTATCATCTACCACCCAAGGAGAGGAAACCGCATGAAGATCCAACGTGTCCAACTGTTTCCCATTGCTACCCCGCGCCAGACCGGCATTGCCAACCAACATGTGATCGTCAAGCTCGAAACCGGTGACGGCGCCATCGGCTGGGGCGAGATGAGCGATCTGTCGCATGTGCCGATGTACCAGTTTGATCTGGCTGAACTGGCGCGGATGTTAAACGAACTGCTAAAAGGCAAAGATGCGCGCAACCTGGTGAAGATTGAAGATGACCTGATCCGCTTCTACCCGGACGAAGGCCACATGTACAGCCGTTCCGGCTTGGTGCGCCAAGGCATTGATCTGGCACTGCATGATCTGATCGGGCGCGTCGATGGTGCGCCGGTCTACCAATTGTTAGGCGGCAAACTGCGCGACCGTATGCGTGTCTGCTATCCGATTTTCCGGATGCGTTCGGTCGAAGAAGTAGGCCCCAATCTAGATCGCGTGCAAGAGAAGTTGGACGCTGGCTTTGACCTGATCCGCGTCTACGTGGGGGCCAACTTGGAGGCCGATGCTCTTTTCCTGGGCCAATTCACCGACCGCTTCAAGGGACGCGTGGAGATCAAATCGCTCGACTTTTCCAACCTGCTCGATTGGCGGCGCACAAGCATGGCGATCGAACGTTTTGATCAGTTGTGCGATTATATGTTGGTGGAAAGCGCGGCGCCGCGCAACGATATTGATGGCCTGGTTCAGTTCCGTCGTCGCAGCCGCCGCCCCAGCTCCGAACATGTGCTACACATTCACCATGGCTGGCAACTGTTGGCTGCCGGCGCGGTCGATATTCTCAACGTGTCGCCCTATCTGTTGGGTGGACTGCGCGCCAGCCTGCGCCTGATCGCGCTGGCCGAAGCGGCGCGCGCCAGCGTATTGATCGGCACGACACAAGAGTTGAGCCTGGGCACCGCCGCCGTCGCCCATTTGGCTGCTGCCGCCCGCGTGCTCGACTATCCGGGCGATAACACCGGGCCGCAGCTCTACACCGACGACGTGGTCAAAATGCCGGTGCAATACGTGCAGAGCCATCTGATGGTGCCAGAAGGGCCAGGGTTGGGCATCGAGATTGACGAAGAGAAGCTCACGGAGATGACGGCCAATGCAGCGTGGACCTTCGGTGTAGACCTGGCCGGCGTATTGGATCGCACGGCGGCGACGCGGCCGTCGGTGCGCGGGTAGGCAGTGGGACAGTAAAACAGTAGGTCAGTGGGTCAGTGGGTCAGTGAGACCGTGACTGCCCAACTGTCTGACTGTCCTACTGCCTTCACTGTCCTACTGTCCTACTGCTCCAAATACTATCTGCGCCAATTGCTCACTGAGCGCATCGGGGTTGGTCGCTTGCGAGTTGCTCAGGGCGATAATCACGACTTGCTCGTTCGGAAAACGCATGAAGCTAGTGGCGAAGCCCTCGATGCCACCGTTGTGCCCGACAACTTGATGGCCGAATTGTTCACCCACCAGCCAGCCGTAGCCATAATGGAGTCCGTTGGACTCGGGAATGGCGGCCCAGGGTGTAAACATAGCGTCTAGTAACGCTTGGGGCAGAAGCTTTTCAGTCGCCAGGGCTTGATCCCACAGGTAGAGATCTTCGACCGTGGCATAGAGGCCACCGGCGGCAAAAGGGATCGACATATCAATCATATCAGCGACGGTGGCGCCATCGGCATAGCCAATCGCCAGTTGCGACGCATCGTCCTCGTAGCCTGTACTCGTCATCCCTAAGGGCGTAAAAATGCGCGTCTGCAAAAAATCCGCATAAGGCTGGCCGGCCGCCTGCTCGATGATCGAACCCAGCACAATATAGCCGGAATTGCTATAGTTCCACCCTTCGCCCGGCGCAAAATCGAGCGGATTATCCTGGAAGCGACTGATCGTCTGCTCGGGTGTCGTTGGCAACTGCTTGCTCGCTTCGTAGTCGGGAAAATCAGTAAAATTGGGCAAGCCTGCGGTATGGGTTAACAAATGATGAATGGTAATTGCCTGCCAGACTGGTGGGCAATCCGGCAGATAGTTGCAGATCGGGTCTTGCACATCCAACGCTCCTTGCGCCTGGAGCATTAGAACTGCCAGCGCCGTAAATTGTTTGGTAAGCGAACCGAGCCGAAACTTGGTTTGCGGCGTGTTGGGCAGATTATTGGCCTGATCCGCCAAGCCATAGCCCTTGCTCACCAATACTTTACCCGCTTGCGCAATTAAAACTGAACCGCTGAATTGATTGGCTTCAACCAGTTGGTTTAGCATGGTATCCACCTGGTGCAAAATGGGGGTAGTCGCAGTCGGCACCACAGTCGTCGTCATAACAGCCGTTGGCATAACGGCTGACAATACGGTTGGAACAGGCGTTGGCGGTGCTGGCGTCGGCGACGATAATCGACTTTCGGTTGCAGATTCACCACAAGCGGCCAGCCATAAGAGACAACAACAGCTCACCCACAAAAGCAGAGTATGGCGCATCATAAAAATCCTCTTTTGCATGATCCTATCATAGTGCAATAGACAGAGCAACGCACGAATCTGTGCTAGGTACGTTCTGAATTTTGGCACCTTTTTCGCGGAGATAAAGCCTGCGCCTAATTTTACAGCCATTTGCCTAAGTTTGACATTTTACCGCAGAGATGATTGACTATGGGCGAGAGCAACCCATTGTTCCAACCTTCTTTATCCAGGTGATTCTTTATGCTCGTCATCTATAGCGAAACCCATCGCCAGCACAGCCCAACTTTTGAGATTCTAGAAGGCGGTGACAAAGTGCCAATCTTTGAGAAGCCGGCACGCATGGATACGATTTTGGGCGCGTTGCAACAACGTGAGTGGGCAATTTTGCGGGCGCCGGATGATTTTGGCCTGGCGCCGATTCTGGCCGTGCATACGCCCGATTATGTCGAATATCTGCAAACGGGCTATACGGCCTGGCTGGCCGAAGGTGGTCAGATCGGCCAATCAGGCGCTGATACGCTCCTGTTAGCCGCGGCATTTCCACCCCGCCGCGCACTTGGCAAGCCAACTTCCAGCGCCGGCCGAGCCGGCTACTATTCGTTTGATCTATCGTGTCCAATTGTGGCGGGCACCTATGCCGCTGCCCTGACCGCGGCGCACTGTGCGCTCACCGGCGCGCAACTGATCACAACGGGTGAGCGGGCCGTCTTTGCGCTGTGCCGGCCGCCCGGTCACCACGCCGGGCGTGACTTTGCCGGCGGCTATTGTTACTTCAACAACGCCGCCATCGCCGCCGCTCATCTGGCAGCGGATGGCAGTCGCGTGGCCGTGCTGGATGTCGATTATCATGGTGGCAACGGCACGCAAGATATTTTCTATGCCTCCGCCCAAGTCTTGACCGTTTCACTCCACGCCGATCCGGCCCGCCAATATCCCTACTTTGTCGGCTACGCGGACGAAACGGGCAGCGATGCCGGTGTGGGTTATCACCGCAATTTTCCGCTGCCGCCGGCCACCGACGATGCTCATTATCTAGACAGGTTAGAGGAAGCGCTGGTCTTGATCCGCGAATTTGCGCCCCGCCACTTGGTGCTCTCCTTTGGCGCCGACACCTTCGTCGATGATCCGCTGGGTGATCTGGCCATTACGCGCGCTGGGTTTGCTGCCATCGGCGCCCGCATTGCGGCGCTCGGATTGCCCACGCTGATTGTGATGGAAGGTGGTTACGACATCGCCGCCCTGGGTGAAAACACCTGCGCCTTGCTGGCAGCTTTTATTGTGTGAAATGAAGACTAGCGTGTAACAGAAAAGCCCAAGGCTTCAGCGATGCCTTCCTCAATGACAGTCAAGTCTTGTCTAGATAAGCTACCAAGTTTGCGTACTACATCGCTTTGGTCTACAGTTGCCAAAACGCCCCGGACTGCCGAGGGTTTGAGTAATCCAGATTCCTTCCAGTCAGGCAGTAGACGATCACCTGGACGCATAGGGGGTGCGAGATTGCTGGTAATTGCAGCTACAATCAGCTTAATACTGGCTGTATTGAATGTCTCGGTGCTAATGACGACCGCCGGGCGGCGTTTGTAACCAACAGCCCCACTGAAGGCAATATCCACTAAAATTATGTCAGCTCGTTTATAAATCGTCATAGATGGCATCTGCCTCGTTGTCCCACACTTCTTGCAATGACGACGAGGAGGCAGCCAACCAGTCACTCATCAGTGAAGCTTCAGTTTCTTCGTCCCGCTCATTCAACAGCATAGGATGCGCTGTCTTTGATAATCGATCTTTGTCGTTTGCTAATGCTTTATAAAGATCAAGCTGCTGAAAATTTTTGTGAAGAATACGAATGGCAGCCTCGACAACTTCCATCTGTTGTCGAAATGAAAGTCGTCGAAATTCTTCTAAAATTTCGGTTTGTGTCATTTTTTACCTCACCACAATTATTGCCTTGTGCCATTCCGTTGTGCAAGTCTCAATTACGTGCAATACTGCCTCTACCACATTGTACAATAATGTAGCGTGTAAATCAATGCTCTGCTATGGTTCAAAATTGGGAAAAGGGCACTTCAGGCATAAAGAGCATAAAAATTCCCTGTTGACAAACAGATGTTTTATGCTATACTAACCATAGTTAGTAAAAACCATGATACTACACTATGACAATCAAACATGTCCTGCTGGCGCTGCTGGCGGAAGAGCCAACGCACGGCTATGAACTGAAGAAACGCTACGACGAGACGCTGAGCGGCATCTGGCCCGTGCAACAGGCGCAGATCTACAACAATCTGCGCTTGTTGGAGAGTGCCGGACTTGTTGAACTTGACGCGCGCATCGAGCAAGAGAATTTACCGGATCGCAAACACTTTCGTCTAACCCAGGCCGGGCGCGACGAACTGGCAAACTGGGTGAGCACACCAGTGCAAAGCAGTCGCCAATTGAAAGACGATTTCTACTTAAAATTGACCACCCTCGCCAGCGTGCTGGACCAGCCCGCAACGCTGGCCGAACTTTTATGGCAGCAACGCAAGGTTTATTTACAACATCTGCGCGAGTTAGAACGGGCGCTGGGTGAAGCAGAAGCCAACGACGACGCCGTTACAGCCAGCCTGATCGACGGCGCCATTCTCCACGCCGAGGCTGATCTGGCCTGGTTGGATCGTTGCGAGACACGCCTGCTGGCCGGGGGTGGACGATGAAATCTGGTAGATTCAATTATTGGCGCCGCTTCTGGCGCATTGCCCCTGCGTATCTGCGCAGCGTGGCGCGACGTGAATGGCAATTGGTTTTCCTGTCACTGGTCGGATTAGCGCCGGGGGTGGCAGCATTGACAGCCTGGTTACACTTGGCCGTGTTAGTACAGACCCAACCCTATCCAGCGGCGCTGCGTGGTTGGCTGCTGCCAGCACCTTTGCTCGATCTGCTTGGTCCGCAAGGCGTGTTGGTCGGTGCCGGCGTCGTGACCTTGTTGATCGGCTGCATCGGCCTGACCAACGCCCATCTTGCCAGCATCGAGCACCGGCTGGGCGAACTGGGGCTATTGCTCAATTTGGGTTTGAGCCGCGCAGAGATGCTGGCGCTGCTCTTGCTAGAAGTATTCGCCACCGGGTTGTTGGGCAGCGGCGTAGGCATATTGCTGGGCTTAGGGCTTAGCCAACTGACGTGGCCAGCAGCCCATACCTATTTCGGTTTGGATCATGCCTACGCGGTGCAGAATGTTGCCATTCTAACTGGATTGGGCGTTGGCATGTTGGCGGCGTTACTCTTCATGGGTTTCCTGGCGCTGACGGCAACGTTGGCCTTGCCGGGGTTAGCACTGCACACGCGGCCATCCACGCAACCAGCGGACGCTTGGCTAGCCTGGCGCAGCTCGTTTTGGGCCACTTCACTGTTGGGCACTTTATACACGGGTGTGTTGGTGTTAGCCGCCGGTCTGCCTGTCTTACCCCTAACTACCACCCTGATCCTTACCACGTTAGCGGTCTGCCTAAGCGGTCTGCTGACGGGCGGCGGCTGGCTATTGACACGCCTCTACCAGAGCTTACCGAAGCCAGAGACCATGCCTTTATGGACCTTGGCGGTGCAAGGGCTGTTGCGGCACCCCAACCATACCGCCGGCATGACATTAGCCTTGACCACCGGTTCCTATGCCGTGGGTCTGGCCGCGCTGGCCTGGCTGGATGGAGCGGCGGCGCTCGGGTTTTCGGCGTGGGTGGCCGGCATGGTATTGGTGGCTGGGGCGGGCTTGGTTTTGACCGGTGCATCGTTGGCCGCGCTGGAACGGCGGCGTGAATTTGGTCTCTTGATGGCGCTCGGCGCCCGCTCTAGCCGCGTCTGGCGCTTGATCTTGTTGGAATATGCGATTGTGGCGCTTGGCGGCGGCAGCCTGGGGGCGATGATGGCGCTGGGCAATTGGGTGCTCTCGTCCGGACGCGGCAACTGGTGGTTGGCGCTGGGCATCATCTTGGCCGATCTGTTGGGTGCGATCACGTCGGCCTGGGTCGGGGCGGCGCCGGTGCTCTGGCTGGTGACACGCCGGACGCCGGCGAAGGTGTTGCGATAAGGAGGAAATTATGGATTCAGTTAAACTCGGGTGGCAAATTGGGGGACGCGTGGCAAGCCGGCTAGCGTGTGTCTATGCCCTGTTGGCGGCATTGCTCTTCTATCTAGACGTGGGTGCTAATGGTGGATTGGCCGCCGTCTGGCGACCGGATCAACTCGTGCTGGCCGATCTGCTGGGCGATGGATTTGTGGCGGTGCTTTTGACACCCTTGCTGATCATCATCCCCATCGGCTTGGCCTGGTTGGCGGGCAGCGTCGGCGGCTTTCTGACCGGGCTGCTGGCTTGGTTGCTCACCAATCGCACACTGGCGCGTTGGTGGGGCATGTTCTGCTTTAGCATCCCTCCGCTGATCTTTCATACCGCGGCCGATTTGCGGCCCACGGTTGCCCTGGGCGAACACTGGTTAAACGCCTATTGGTTCTGGGTGGGCGTACCTTCGATCATTTGTGTACTGGTCGGCGGCTGGGTAGGCGAACGGCTGGCAGGGAAAGGAGAGATAGTGGGTGTGGGGAGGAGAAGGGCGGAGGAGAATAATTAATGGTGAATAATTAATAATTAATGGTTAATGAAGGACGGTCTCGTTTACAAAGTTGCTTGCATTAATTATTAATTGTTAATTATTCAAAAGGAAACCTATATGAGTAAACTATCCAATCCATCCGATCAACAAATAACAACTTTTCTCGCCACCCAGGCCAAACTACCATTCACCTACCCCGAGGTGGGATGGACGGCTCAGGTTGCGCCGGCCGGCTATGCGGTTGATCACAACCGAGTGTGCTTAGGCGTGGGCCGGCAACGGTTTGAACAGGCGAAGGCAGCACTCCAACGGTGGCAGATGTTTGACCTCGGCTGGGTGCAACTCTGCTGGCCGCACGCGCCAATCCAAGCGGGGGTGACGGTTGGCGTACTGGTGAATGTGTTGGGCGTTTGGCTACCCAACGCCTGCCGCATCGTCTATACAATTGATGACGTGGCAGAAGAGGCCGGCGTGACCATCGAGCGTTTTGGGTTTGCCTACGGCACGCTGCCCAGCCATTTCGAACGCGGCGAAGAGCGCTTTCTCGTCGAGTGGCGTCATACGCAGGGTCAGAGCAAGGAGCACAGCGACGATTCGGTTTGGTATGACATTTTGGCCTTTTCCAGACCCAACCGTTGGCTGGCGCGGATCGGCTATCCCGTAGCCCGCCAATTTCAGAAGCGCTTTGCGCGTGATTCCAAGCAAGCGATGGTCAGGTTGAGTTAACTAGGCGGCTCACTCAGACCCTTGGGGGTTGGCTTATGCACCCGATAATCGACGAACCTTCCAACCCCCCAAGGGTCTAAGGCCAGTAGATCGGGATCAAATAAAAATGTTGGCTTTGCCAGAGGGAGGAAATTTTATGCATCCATTTTTTGAGGCTTATTTTGATCGGCTGAATATGTTGCACCAGGAAGCAGAACGGGCGCTGGATGGCCTGTCACCAACCGCGTTGGACTGGACGCCCGGCCCGCAGATGAGTTCATTGGCTGTGCTGGTGACGCATTTCACGGGCTCAGAACAATTTCGCATTGGGGATCTGATCGGGCGCGGCGCAACTGAGCGGGATCGAGCCGCCGAATTCCGTGTGCATGGTTTGGAGGTAGCCACCTTGCAACAACGGTTGGCGACAATTTTAGCTGATTCGCGCGCGACGCTGGAAAGCTTGACGATCGAGGATTTAAGCAGCACACGGGTTGATCCATCGAATGGGCAAACCTATACCGCCGCCTGGTTGCTGGCGCAGACATTGGCGCATACGGGTCTGCACGTCGGCCACATGCAGATGATGCGGCAGCTTTGGGAGCAACAGGAAGTCGCCTAGTCGGTTGGGCTTCAATCATTAGGCAGTGCGTCAGTTAGACAGTAGGACAATGCCGCTGCGCTTATTCAGTGTTTGTACTGTCTCACTGTTCTACTGATTCACTGTCTTACTTAGGTCGTACTGTACGAGCATGCCTATGCTGCTCGACATGGAGGCAAGATGAACGACGAATCAAGCACGGTAGAACAACAGACGGTTGCCAGCGCATTGCTTGGCTTGGGCGGCTGGTTATTATTTCTTTGGCTGGCGCCGCGCAGCAGCGGTGGTTTGCTGGCAACAATTGAAAATCTATTATTGTTCGCCATTTTGACGATCGTTCCCCTCGCTTGCAGCCTAATCGCGCCCTCGGTGGGCCAAGACAATCACTTCTTCCAGTGGGCAATTAGATTCCAGCCCGTGGCTGCGTTGCTGGCTTTGTGCTCATTTTTGCTACCCGTCGGTCCGTACGCGGCTCTGCTAACCCTGCCCTGGTTGGCGTTTGCTGGGCTGATGGGGTGTGCTGGGTTGCAACATCTGCGCCGTGGTGGTTTGGCCATCGCATACGAGCGTTGTTTCGTTGCTGGGCTTGTCTACCTGCCAATTGGAGCAATCTGGCTGTCAATCAGTCGCTTTGGATGGCGACCGCTCAACTTTGCTGCTGTGATAGTGCTCTTGACCGCCATCCATTTTCACTACGCCGGGTTTGCCTTGCCAACGTTAACCGGATTGGCGGGACAGTGGCTGGCGCAGCATAAGCTTGCCTGGCCTTTTTACAGGTGGATAGCCGCCGGCATTATCGCCGGCCCACCACTCCTAGCCGCAGGGATTACCGCATCGCCAGTTATCGAGATGGCTGGCGTCGTCATCTTGTTTGTCAGTGTCGTGGGGTTAGCCTGGTTGAGCGCTATTGTGATTGCCCGCCAGTTAAGTATGCACTTGGCGGCGTGGCTACTTCGGATCTCAGCGCTATCGCTGATCGTGGCGCTCACGTTTGCGTTGCTCTATGGATTAGGAGAATACCTGGGCTGGCCACTCGTGACGCTACCGCGCATGGTGCAGGTGCATGGTTGGACAAACGCGTTTGGCTCAATATTAGCCGGCTTATTAGGTTGGAAAATGATGCGGTTTGAAGATCGAATGGCCATTGAAACTAGATTGATAGAAAGTTTGGAGAGATGATGATGAACGAATACAAAGTGTTATTGCAAGCAGATGATCTGTACAAGAGTTATCAGGCGCACGGCGAACGAGTGGCCGCACTCAACGGCGTTAGTTTGACCGTGCAGGCGGGTGAAATGGTGGCGTTGGTCGGACCGACCGGCAGTGGCAAGACCACCCTGCTCTCTCTACTCGCTGGGTTGGAACAGCCCGACCGCGGGCGGGTAACGCTGCTCGGCCAACGGCTGGATGAGCTAAACGCCGACCGGATCACCGATCTGCGCAGCCAGGCCGTGGGCGTGATCTACCAAAACTATAACCTCTTCCCTGGCTTTACTGTGCGCGAGAATGTGGGGTTGCCGCTACGGCTGATGGTGCGTCCACCCTTCGACGCTAATCTGCGCGCCGAACGGCTGCTAAACGAGTTGGAGATGCGCGAACTGGCGCAGCGCTACCCAAATGAGTTGTCCGGTGGCCAACAACAACTAGTGGCTGTGGCGCGCGCCCTGGCCGCCAACCCACCGCTGATCCTGGCCGACGAGCCGACCGCCAACCTGGACAGCAACGCCGCCCGCCAGATTGTAGCCCGTCTGCGCGCCTTGGCCGACAGCGGCGAACATGGCGTTATTCTGGCTACGCACGATCTGCGCACCGCCAGCCAGGCGGATCGCGTGCTCAATCTGCGCGATGGCCGGATCGTCAAAGAGACGGTGTTGCAGCCAGGGCGGACAACGCGCGATGTGTTGGCAGAGTTGGCATAAATAATGGGTAATGGTTAACCATCTACCAAAGCTGCGCCGCAAACGTTCGTGCTTAAAAGCGGGTGCGCTTCTGGTGAAGCGGCCCCATTGGGTGCGGCTCACGTCAAGCCCGACAAGTTGTAAACACAGATGGGGAAGAACACAGATTTTATTATTTTCGTATCCGTGTTTACCCTATCCGTGTTTACAAAGCTGGCTTTATACAGACCTTTCGTTATCAAATGATTCAGCGCGAACCATTGTTTATCCCCAAAGGAGAAGCGATGAACATTGTCTTGCTGACCCCACGCCGCCGCTTCATTGCCAACCGCTGGGGGCTCGGGTATCAAATCCCATTGGGACTAGTTCTGTTGGGCGGGCCGCTGCGCGATGCTGGCCACCAAGTACGTTTGATCGACAATGATCGACTGGGTTGGGATGATGCACGACTAGTGGCGGAACTGGCCCAAGATCCGCCTGATTGCATCATGCTCGGCCACACCGGTTCGACGGCAGCCCACCCGGTGGCAATGGCAACGGCGCATCATCTGCGCCAAGCTTTTCCTTGGCTCAAGCTGATCTATGGCGGGGTCTATCCCACCTATGCCGCGCGCTCGATCATGCAGGCCAACCCGGCCATCGATGTAATTGTGCATGGCGAAGGCGAAGCGACGGCGGTTGAACTGGCAGCGACTTTGGCCGAATCAGACCCGAACTTAGCACAGATAAAAGGCATTACCTGGCGTGATCGCGGACAGATTGTAACGAACCCGGTACGACCACCGATCACAAATTTAGATCAATACCGGCCTGGCTGGGAGCTGATCGATTGGGATGCCTATCAACTGTTTGGTTTTGGCCGCGCGGCCGGCATACAATTCAGCCGCGGCTGTACCTTGCGCTGCACCTACTGCGGCCAGTGGAGTTTTTGGCGGCACTGGCGCCATCGTTCGCCACAAAACTTTGCCGATGCGCTAGAAAAGTTGGTGCGCGACTACGGGGTACGCATCGTCTGGCTGGCCGACGAGAATTTTGCCGCCGACCGCGAAGTCGCGCGTCAAGCGCTGGAAGCCGTCGCCGCCCGCAACCTGGGGATTTCACTCAACCTCAACATGACGGCTGCCGATGTCGTACGCGATGCGGATCTGTTGCCCCTTTACAAGCGCGCCGGCGTAGACAATATTGTGATGGGCGTCGAAGCGCTGGATGATGCAACCGTGGCCAAGGTGCGCAAAAATAATCCGTTTGCGACAAGTCGGCAAGCGGTGCAGCTGTTGCGCCAACATAACATCGTCAGTCTGGTCAACATCATCTACGGGCTGGAAGATGAGACTTTCGCCACCCTGCGCCATACCTTGCGCCGCCTCTTTGTGCTGGATGCAGACGTGGTCAACGCCGTCTACATCACCCCGCACCACTGGACCGAAGCGGGGCGGCAGGTGGATTCGGCGCAGATCATCGAGCCAGATCAAGCGCGGTGGACTTATCGCAACCAGATTGTGCGCACCCCACACCTGTCGCCCTGGCAACTTTTAGTCGGGGTCAAAATAACGGAAACTCTCTTTCATCTACGTCCGCGCGCCTTATGGCGCATGGTGAGCGGTCCTGATGGCCGTTACCGCAAGCTGCTGCGCGCCTATCTAGCGGTGGGTGCGCGCGTCGTAGTGGCCGAAGCTTTGGAATTTTTACTTGATCGCCGTCGTTCTGGGCAATCTACACCTACGCTTGCCCAGAACGTACAAAATCCTTCACCGGTACGGCCATGATGCATCACGTCCGTACCGGTGAAGGATTTTGTACGTTGATTGTAACCATTCAGCCGTAGCCTGAGCCTGTCGAAGCCTGAGCCTGTCGAAGGCGGGCTTCGACAGGCTCAGCCATCGAGATCCTGAATTTACTATTGATTGCCATTACTTTTCTCGCGACGAGTTTGACAATGCGTCCTGAGACCAGTATACTTTACGCTATCGAATCGAAGCGACTCTTTCTGATCGAACT
Organism: Caldilineales bacterium; assembly: GCA_038247295.1. Classification (GTDB taxonomy): domain Bacteria; phylum Chloroflexota; class Anaerolineae; order Caldilineales; family Caldilineaceae; genus JAPLGZ01. The sequence continues at coordinate 16,141 of JBBRVA010000009.1, forward strand.
GGTCTTTACACTTATGTCGTCTATTTCGTTCATTCGTCACCTGAATCTGGCCTTCGCACCGGCAGCCAACGCAGCCGCAGCAGCTAGACGCGTGTCCCGGTGACGGTGTAAGCAGACCGCCGCTGTGGCACATCCACGGCGTTTACACCCGATTCAAGCTGAGCAATCAAGCGCCGTGGGAAACATTTCCACGGCGCTTTTTCATCGTATAAATTTGAATACGGACAGAAAGTAAATCTATGGCTGCTCACTTTGCCATTAATGAATACATCGGGAGCGCAATCGCTCAAGCCGAATATGATAAATTGAGCGATGGTACTTTTGTTGGTCGTATCCCTGCTTGTAAAGGTGTAATCGCATTGGGGTCCACTTTGTGCAGGTGTAAAGAAGAGTTACATACCACGCTAGCGGATTGGCTACTCGTAGGCTTCAAATTGGGACACTCATTGCCAGTTATTAACGGCATCGATTTAAACAAGGAGTAACGATCACATGCATCTGACGCCCGCCGAAGTTCGCCATGTGGCCGAATTAGCCAAACTACACTTGACAGAAGACGAAGTCGCCCAGTATGCGGGTCAATTATCGGCCATTCTAGACTACGCCGAAAGCCTGCAAACCGTCGATACGAGCAACGTGCCACCCACGCCCTATGTCCTGGCGCTGACCAACGTGCTGCGTGCGGATGAGCCGGGGCCTTCGCTTTCCAATGGCGAGGCGCTAGCGAACGCCCCGGCCAGCGTCGATGGCTTTTTTCGAGTTCGTGCCGTATTTGAAGAATGAGCGCGATTGAGTGATTCGGTGATTGAGCTTGTCGAAATCACCGAATCGCTCAATGATCCAGTTACCCAATCACCAGCCAAACTATGCCAAATCATCTGCACACCTTGACCATTCACGCAGCCCTCGATGGCTTGCGCGCCGGAACATTCACGTCGGTGGAGCTTACCCAAGCCCTGCTAGACCGCATTGCGGCTGTTGATGGCGATGTTAAAGCCTACCTCACTGTTACCGCCGAACGCGCCCTAGAACAAGCCGCGCAGGCCGACGCGCGCCGCCACAACGGCGATGATGCCCCGCTGTTGGGCGTGCCGCTGGCAATCAAAGATGTATTGTCCACCGCCGGGGTGGAAACGACCTGTGGGAGCCGCATTCTAAAAGGATATGTTCCGCCCTTTACGGCCACTGCCGTGGAGCGGCTAACCGCGGCGGGCATGGTCATGTTGGGCAAGACGAACACCGACGAATTTGCGATGGGTTCCAGCACCGAGAACAGTGCCTATTTTACCACCCGCAACCCGTGGGACTTAAGCCGCGTCCCCGGTGGCAGCAGCGGTGGTTCAGCGGCCGCGGTGGCAGCAGATCTCGCGTTGGGTGCGTTGGGCACAGACACGGGCGGCAGTGTGCGCCAGCCCGCGGCGCTGTGTGGTGTCGTCGGTTTTAAACCCTCGTACGGGCGCATCAGTCGCTATGGCCTGGTCGCCTTTGGCAGCAGCTTGGACCAGGTCGGCACGTTGACCAAAGATGTGCGTGACAGCGCTTTGTTGCTCCAGGTGTTGGCTGGCCACGACCCTTGCGATAGCACCAGTTTGCCCGACCCCGTGCCCGATTACAGCGCGACCTTGACTGGTGACGTACAAGGTCTACGCGTGGGCATCCCCAAAGAATATTTTATCGACGGCATGCAGCCAGAAGTCGAAAACGCGGTGCGGACGGCGATTGCGCAGTTGGAAAGTTTGGGGGCGGAGATCGTGCCAATCAGCCTCCCCAACGCCGACAAAGCGTTGCCCGTTTACTACTTGGTCGCCCCGGCCGAAGCTAGTGCTAATTTGGCCCGTTACGATGGTGTCCGCTTTGGTTACAGTGCCGGGGCCGATGCTATGTTCGAGAACTTCCGCCAGACGCGTGGCCAGGGTTTCGGCCCAGAGGTCAAGCGGCGGATCATGCTCGGTGCATATGCATTGAGCGCCGGTTATTACGACGCGTATTATCTTAAAGCGCAACAAGTACGCACATTGATCAAGCAAGATTTTGAACAGGCGTTTACCCAGGTGGATGTGATCGCGTGCCCGGTCTCGCCTACCACAGCCTTCAAAATCGGCGAGAAGTCCGATAACCCGCTCGAAATGTACTTGACCGATATCTTCACCATCAGCCTGAACCTGGCTGGCATGTGTGGCATCAGTGTGCCCTGTGGTTTCGATGGCCAAAACTTGCCCATCGGCCTACAGCTGATCGGCCCGCATCTGGGGGAAGAAGTGGTGCTGCGCACGGCTTATGCGTACGAACAGCACACGGCATGGCATCAGCGCAAAGCTGGGATCTAACCCACGGTACACCGATTTTTCAAATCGGTGTACCGGAACTACATCGTAACGATCAGCGTTCAATTTGCGTCATACCGTGCATGATAAAATTGGAATTTTCTATGCAATTATTATTGTCCCATTGTGGCTTTGGTGTTGGTGGCTTAGCCCATGCAAGCGGCCGGCAATCTACGAGCATTGCCGGATCGTAGATTGTGAACGGCATTTACCGGTCCAACCATCAATTTAGATGCCCGATTTGAAAAATCGGGTTACATCTGAATTGTGCGCGGACGATGTAACACTGATCCAGATTATCTCCCCATCGTCCCCTGTCCAATTGACTAGTACACTTGGGCGTAAGTAAGACAGTGAATCAGTAGGACAGTAGAACAGTGTTTGTACTGTCTCACTGTCCAACTGATTCACTACTGATTCACCGGAGAATAGTATGGTTATTTCCGCCCAAGTGTACTAGATTCTGTTTGCCTTGCGCTGCGGGCAAAAAAATTATCATTAATCGCCTATTTCCCTGCGTTGCACACAGGCACCGGTACGGCAAAATGCAAGCCGCCATCGGATTGTGAACGGCGCAGGTCACCTATACGGCCAGGAGGCCATTTTATCATGAGTACAGGGCTCGTTCCCACCAATCTACATCCCAACGGTGTTAAGCCGTCCACGAATGGAAGCCACAAAGTGAGTCATTTGCGTTCCCATACCAGTCGCCTCAGCCAGCGCGTTGTCTCTGTGCCGCCCTCCGGCATTCGCCGCTATTTTGATATTGCCGCCACCATGGATGACGTAGTTAGCTTGGGCATTGGCGAGCCAGATTTTGTGACGCCAGAGCCGATCTTGCGTGCCGGCATTGCCAGCTTGACGCGCGGCAGCACGGCCTACACATCCAACGCTGGCATCATGGAACTACGCGAAGCGGTGACGCAAATGTTAACCAGTCGCTACGGTGCGCAACCCTACGACGCGGAAAAAGAGGTGCTCATCACCGTTGGCGTCAGCGAGGCGATGTACCTGATCATGCAGGCAATCCTCGATCCCGGTGACGAGGTGATCGTGCCGCAGCCCTGTTTCGTTGCCTATACCGCCAGCGTCCTCCTCGCCGGTGGATCGGTGGTGGACATTCCGACGTATGCCGCCGACAATTTTCAGGTGCGGGCTGCCGATATTGCCGCCGCCATCACGCCGCGCACCAAGGCGATCTTGATTGGCTTTCCTTGTAACCCTACCGGTGCGGTGATGGATCGCCAAGGCATGTTGGAGATTGCCAAATTGGCCGAGCAGCATGATCTGATTGTGATCTCCGATGAAATCTACGACCGCCTGGTCTACAGTGGCCACCAACATGTGATGTTCGCCGCCTTGCCTGGCATGGCCGAACGCACGATCCACCTGGGCGGCATGAGCAAGGATTATGCGATGACCGGTTGGCGCATCGGTTATGCGCTGGGACCAGCAGACCTGATCGGTGCGATGCGCAAAATTCACCAATATCTGATCATGTCTGCGCCGACCACAGGCCAGGAAGCGGCGTTGGTGGCGCTGACCGATCCCAGCGTGGAAGAGTTTGTATTACAAATGGTGGCGAGTTATGATGTGCGGCGGCGCTTGATTGTCAAGGGGCTAAATGAGATTGGGATGGACTGTTTTGAGCCAAAGGGGGCATTCTATGCTTTCCCCAGCGTGCGCAAGACCGGCATGGATGAGTACGAATTTGCCGATCGACTCTTAGAAGAAGAACATGTCGCCGTCATCCCTGGCAGCGCGTTTGGCAAGGGTGGCGCAGGGCATGTGCGCTGTGCCTATGCGGCGAGCATGGAAAATATCGAGAAGGCGCTGGAGCGGATGTATCGCTTTATGCAGCGCCACGGGTAAAGCAAGATGACAAGATGAAGGGATGACAGAATGACAAAGGGACACTCCATGTCATCCTGTCATCCCTTCATCTTGTCATTCAAGGCTTGCAGAAATTCCAGTACAGTCAAGATTCTAATGCCACGATAGGTATCGAGCACCAACAGGTCATTGTCTTCGCTGACGAGATAAGTCGCTTTGCTTTCGACAGCCAACGCTAAAAACATATCGTCTTTAGGATCACGCGAGACGGCTGGTGTAATTTCTGGTGTAATTTCTGGTGTAATCTGCAATCCTGCATCCAATACAGCCAAAACCCTGGCTGTTGATTCGTCGGTCAGTCCTGGAAATTTCTGCCGTAGTTTAGGCCGGCTAAGCACATCGGCAATTTCGGCACGCACTGCGGGCGATATGGCCAATGTATAAAGATAGCCTAGATCGAAGAGTAGCTTGCCGGGCAAAGAACGCTCGTTAAGCGTAGCCCGCAGGATAATCTGTGTATCAATAACGACCGTTGGCTGCTGCAAGTTGCCCGCCTCTTACTTCGTCGATTGCTTCATCGATCGCTTTATTAATTTCATCTTCTGTCAGGTGAGTAGTTGCGGCATAAACAGGGCGCATGATCTCTCGGATCGCTTTTAAGTTTTCGCCAGGAATTAACCAAAAACTTGGTTGACGAACTTGGACGATATAACGATAAATTTCGTTCAGTTCGACAGGGCCTAACTTATCAATTGCAGATTTGAGCATTTGTAGATCAGCCATAATACCTCCTGGCTTCATTATACAGCAGGCTTGCTACTTCTAAAGCACCCGCCCTGCGCCGATGCGCGCCAACTCATCATCCAGACGCAGTTTATAGACTTCTAGATGGGCGAGCGGCTGCTGAATATTCAGCGTATTGATCCGTTTGTTCAGCTCGACCAGTTCACCTTCCCAGCGGCGTGATTGTGTCTCCCAGCGCTCTTGTAGATCCTGGCGGCTCTGCTCGCTAGTTACGGTCTGCGCCTGCGTCTGATAATGGGTGGCGGCGTGGCGAAACGCGGTGCGCCACTGCTCAATCAAGCTCAGCACTGTGTTACGCTCGCCAATCCAGGTGGGAGCCATTTTATTGTTGGCTAGAATATCGTAGGCTAATTCCTTGCCTTCTGGGACGAAAGGGTTGCGGCGCAAGTCGAGCGGTTTGCCGTGGCCGCGCAAATTATCAAACTCGCCCTGACGAATGGCCTCTTCGATCCGCTGACCGACGAGATCATTCCACCCCTCCAAGCCCGGCGACGCGGGTCGCTTGGGTGGCTCGGGTTGAGGTTCCTCTTGTTTACTTGTTTGCTCAATTTTGTATTCGATGGCCTTTTCCTGGGCCGCTTTGTTTGGCTTCGCCATTTTTAAACCTCATGAATTACCATGCCTGGCTTGCATTTAGATGGGCTGGGGTACAGATTATGCAATATTCTGACCCTCTATTCCCTTTATTTTACCTATTTATATAGAGGTCGACAATTAGCGCACTTCATCGTAACATTGTTACTTTCCTAACGGCGGATTCCAGGTTACAATAGCAGAGAAAACGGGATTCAGGTGAACCAATTCTATGTATCCAGCCGCATCGATCTTTTGGAATAGAGTGGAAAGCCGTTTACGCACAGGGTGGCGGATTACCATCCAGTTTTTGCTCTGGGTGTATGCGCCAGCCGTGATGGTCTTTATTTTCGGTCGCCCGCTGACCACGGCACTCATCAACGGCTGGCCAGCTATTGAGCCGATGGCCCCACTAGTGGTTGAATTTGGCTTGCGCTTACCGGCAATTTTGCTCGCAATTTGGTGGGTGACGCGCTGGATAGACCATCGTCCATTTGTCGATTTGGGTCTCCGTTTCAGTAAAGTCTGGTGGTCGGATTTAGGCTTTGGTGTGGTGTTGGGTGCATTGTTGATGAGCTTGATCTTTTGCATTCAGTGGCTTGTCGGTTGGATAACCATCACGAACTTATTGCAGACTGCGCCCATTGCGCTACCTTTTTCAGTCACCATCTTTGCCCCGCTATTCATTTTTTTGGTGATTGGCATTACCGAGGAAATTCATGCGCGGGGCTATCAGTTGCACAACTTGGCCGAGGGCTTTCATTTTTCCAGGTTGGGCACGCACAACGCCGTGATCAGCGCCTGGCTCATCTCGTCATTACTATTCGGCCTGTTGCATGTGCGCAATCCTAATAGCACCTGGCTCAGTACATTGGCGCTCGTGGTTGTCGGCCTCTTTTTCGGCCTCGGCTTTGTGCTAACGGGAGAGTTGGCGCTTTCGATCGGTCTGCACATTAGTTGGAATTTTTTTCAGGGCAGTGTTTTTGGATTTCCCGTCAGCGGTCGCCACTTTGGCAACGTAACCCTGCTTGCCATTAACCAGGACGGACCCGCACTATGGACCGGTGGTGACTTTGGCCCAGAGGCCGGGTTGCTGGGCATGGTGGCCATTTTGTTGGGCTGCGTCGCGATCTTTTGGTGGGTTCGCTATCAATATGGCACGGTTGCTATCAACAAAGCATTAGCATGCTATCCAAAACTGGCGGATGTACACGTAAATCGTAATTCGTAAATCAAAAATCGTAAATCCTATGGCTCAAGCACTCTATCGCAAGTGGCGCAGTCAAACCTTCGACGAAGTCGTGGGTCAAGAGCATGTCATGCAAACCTTGCGCAACGCCCTGCGCGAAAATCGCGTCGCGCATGCCTATCTCTTCGCCGGCCCCCGTGGCACAGGAAAAACCAGCACAGCACGCATTCTTGCCAAAGCGCTCAACTGCACCGCGCCCGAAGCAGCACGCCCTTGCGACAAATGTCCCACTTGCGTGGCCATCACTGAAGGACGCATGCTCGATTTGATTGAGATTGATGCGGCCAGCAACAATAGCGTGGACGATGTACGTGAACTGCGCGACAAGGTTGGCTTCCGCCCCAGCGAAGGCAGCTACAAGATTTACATTATCGACGAAGTCCATATGTTGAGCAATAGCGCCTTTAATGCATTGTTGAAGACCTTGGAAGAGCCGCCGCCACACGCCCGTTTCATCCTGGCCACAACCGAGCCACACAAAATTCCCGCCACGGTGCTCAGTCGCTGTCAACGCTTCGACTTCCGGCGTATTCCTGTGCCAGAAATTGCCGCCCATCTGCGCCACATTATCGAAGCCGAAGGCTTTCAGGCCGAAGCAGAAGCGCTGAGTACGATTGCTCGCAACGCCCAAGGCTGTATGCGCGATGCCATCAGCCTGCTCGACCAAATGTTGAGCTATGGAGCAGAAACAGTTACCTTTGCTCAGGTACAACAGGCGCTGGGCGCCGTGAGTTCGCAGTCGGTCGCGGCGCTAGTGGATGCGATAGCCACCAAAAATGTTTCCGCCGGGCTGCTCTTGATCCAACAACTGGTGATTGAAGGGGCTAGCCTGACCGAATTTTGCCATCAGGTGGTAGAACATCTGCGCGGCGTAATGGTGATGCAGATGACGGGTGACAGTGGTCTCTTGATCGATCTGCCGGCGGATGTGGTGCAACAGATGCGTGTACAGGCCAAGCAGATGTCGAATGCGGCGACCTTTGCGGCAATCAAGCGCTTTAATGCGACGATCCAAGATTTGAAGGGTGGCTACCACCCGCAATTGCCGCTCGAAATGGCGCTGATCGAGGCAATCCAGAGCGAAGCCATTGCCACCCATGTTGTGGCCCAAGCTGTGATCGCGCCAGCGCCAATGGCCATCACACCCGCAACGTCGGTGGTCAAACCAGCAGCACCAGAACCCCCATTAGGCACAACGCCAGCTCCGGTCAAACCAGCGGAGGCGACGCCCGCCGAGCCACCGCCTTTGGACGCGGCGGCGATTCAAAAATTAAAGACGCGCTGGAAGGAATTTATTGCCATCGTGCGCAGCCAATGTGGCGTCCAGGTGCAAGCGGCGCTGGTGGCCGTGCGTGATATCGCGGTGAGTGAGCAGACGGTGGCGCTGGCCTTTGGCACCAACGAATTCTCGCGCGATATGGTTGCGCGACCGGATACATTGCCCAAAGTGGCTGGCTTGCTTTCAACCTTTTTAGGCCGCACCGTCATGCTCGAATGTCAAGTAGGTGACCAGGCCCGGTTGGCCGATCGCATTGTCGTTGCCAACACTCAAGTGGGGGATGGTCCCGATCCTCTTGTCGAGTACGCGCTCTCCACTTTGGGGGCAAAAGTGGTATAATAGGGTGTAACGCATAGAATGTAATACCTGATGCGTCAATCATACGCTCGGTGATTCTAAGTCTACATTTCAAGCATAGGTTGGATCAGACAAGAATCCGCACTGAAGTGTCACAAGGTGTATCTATTTACAAAGGATAATAACTATGGCGAAACTCAAGAAGAATCGTGGCGCCGGACGACCAGCCGTAGGTCTGCCCGGTATGGGTGGTATGAGCAGCGGCGGCGGCATGGGCAACTTGATGGGTCAGATGCGCAAGTTGCAAGAAGAGATGGAGAAGACGCAGGCTACCCTCGCCGACGAAGAAGTGTCGATCAGTGTCGGCGGTGGTGTCGTCACTGTTGTCGCCACCGGTGCGCAAGAGATCCGATCGATCACGATCAAGCCCGAAGCCGTCAATCCGGAAGATGTCGAATTGTTACAAGATATGGTGTTGGCCGCGGTCAATGAAGCCTTGCAAAAAAGCAAAGAGCTGTCCGAAGAACGGATGGGTGCGCTCACCGGCGGCATGGGTTTGCCGCCAGGTTTGGGGCTTTGAGCAGACAACAATAAGTAACAAGTAATAAGTAAGTAATAATTATTAATTACTTATTACTTATTACTTGTTACTTATTACTTGTTTGCAGTTCCTCACCTGAGCTTACAAATTTGTGTAGATGTTATTATGCGCGCTTACCCTTGACTGTTTAGCCTATTTTTTGAAAACTTTACTTATGCAACCTTTAGCCGAACCCGTTACTAAATTAATTGATGCCTTTGGTCAACTACCTGGCATTGGCCCCAAAACGGCCAGCCGTCTGACCTACTTCCTGCTGCGCGCCGACACATCGATCGCCTTGAACCTGGCGCGTGCCCTAGAGGAATTGAAAGCCAACACGCTCTTTTGCAGCACCTGCCACAACATCGCCGATCGCGATCCGTGCGCCGTCTGCGATGACCAGCAGCGCGACCAGGCCATTATCTGCGTGGTGGAAGAGCCGCTGGATGTGCAAGCAATTGAGCGGACCCGTGAATATCATGGTCTCTACCATGTGCTGCACGGTGCGATCTCGCCGATGGCGGGTGTGGGGCCCGATGATCTGAAGATTGCCGAGTTGCTGCGCCGCATGCAGGCCAGCCAATCGACCACACCGGTGCGTGAACTGTTGCTGGCCACCAATCCAAACCTGGAAGGCGAAGCGACTGCCATGTACATTTCGCGTTTGATCAAGCCGCTGGGTGTGCGCGTTACAAGGCTGGCCCGCGGCCTGCCCGTAGGCGGGGATCTGGAGTATGCCGACGAAATAACCCTCGGCCGTGCTTTGACCGGGCGGAGTGAGATGTGACAGAATGAGTGTAGGGCGTAGCAAGTAGGCCAGCGAGTTGTCGTCTACTTTCTACGCCCGTTTTTTGTGATTAAGGTATACTGCCAGCAAGCTACCTGGCGCCGCGATTGGGAACTGATTTGTATGATTGCTGCAAAACCATCCAAACTGCACACCTTGAAAAAAGCTTGGACCGAGCAAACATTGGCGCCGCAAGTCAAACGTTTTGGCGAACGGCAGGCGCGCTTTACAACCAGCAGCGATGCAATTGAAGTCCAGCCGCTCTACACCCCAGATGATCGCGCGGCCAACAGTGATGATAGTTATGTAGAACAGCTTGGCTTCCCCGGCGAATATCCCTTTACGCGTGGTGTACAGCCCAACATGTATCGCGGCCGTTTATGGACGATGCGCCAATATGCTGGTTTTGGCACCGCGGCGGCCAGTAACGAGCGTTATCGCTATCTGCTTGCCCAAGGCCAAACCGGGCTTTCGGTTGCCTTTGATCTGCCCACCCAGATCGGTTACGATGCGGATCATCCA
>JBBRVA010000010.1:0-25319 GCA_038247295.1 Caldilineales bacterium
CGTCAAAGGCGAGATCAAGAATGTGATCACGGCGGTTGCCAAAACTACCCATTATTGGGGCGATCATTTAGCCGATCCGGTCAAGGCATCGTTGGAGTGGGAAGAAAAGCTGAAGGCGTTGGTAACACGGGTGCGGAGGTGGTTGCGACGGTAAGGGCAGCAAGCGGGGTAGAAGACGGATGATCGGAATGGGCAGATTGATTGGCGGTCCAACGAGCAATCCGCACATTCTGATCATCCGCTTTTACCCCGCTTATACATGCGTATGCAGGAGGCGCTGACTAGCGCGTTTCTGAAGTGAGGTAACCGTCAGCACCAAGCCAAAGAGGGTGGCTTGCAGCAATACAATGGTGGCGCCCGAGGCTACATCGACATAGTAGCTTAGATACATGCCAATCAGACCAGTGAGCGCACCGATCAAGGTGGATGCGAGCACCATACGGTCAAAGCTGTCAGTCATGAGGCGAGCCGTGATCGCAGGGATGACCAGTGCAGCCGCAATCAGCGTGACGCCCAGAATTTGCATCGAGACAATCAGAGCGGCAGCCAGTAACAGGGCAAACATTGTATCTACCCACTGGGTTTGCACCCCGTACACCTGGGCCACTTCGGCATCAAAAGTTGTGAAGAGCAGTTGTTTATAAAAAAAGAAGATAATGACGGTCACTAACACGGTGACACCGGCCACCATCCATACATCTTGGGGCGTGACGCCCAGAATATTGCCAAAGAGCGCAGCATCAAATGAACGCGTAAAGCGCCGGTAACGGCTGATCAGCGCCACACCGATGGCAAAACTGGCCGTCGTGATCACACCAATCGCCGCGTCCGCGCCAATCTTGGTACGCCGTACGGTCTGGTTAATGAGTACGGCGGCTACAAAGCCCCATAGCCCGGCCCCTACATAAAAATTCCACGCCATTACAAAAGAGACGACAGCGCCCCCAAAAATAGCATGTGACAAACCATGCCCGATATAACTCATGCCGCGCAAAACAATATAGACGCCGATCAACCCGCACAGCCCGCCGACCAGCACAGCGGCGATGGTACCATTGCGGAAGAATTCAAATTGAAAAGGTTCTAGGAGAGTAGTGAGCACAAATTGTCCTGTCGTATGTTATCTATCGCCATGAGCGCGCTGCGTTCAAGGGCAGGCTTGTGCTCTCTACGCACATCAAGCTGCTACATGTCCCAAGATGGGGTTCGGCAACACATCATGGTAGGTGTGATGATGGGGCCGTTGTTGGACCAAGAGCAAGCCATCTTGGTGAATGACTAACATGTCGGCCTGGTAGGTTTCGTTGAGCGTTGCCACGTTAAAGACATCTTCGGGTCGGCCTTGGGCAATGATCCGGCGATTTAGACAGACGACCCAGGGTACATGCGCAGCAGCGGCATTCAAGTCATGCGTTGTCATCAAAATTGTCATCCCCTGGCGGTTGAGGTCGGCCAGCATGTGCAACACGTTCTCCGCCGTGCGCATATCCACGCCGGTCGTTGGCTCATCCAATACCAACAGGTCGGGCTTGGCAATCAAGGCCCGCGCCAGAAAGACACGCTGCTGTTGCCCGCCAGATAGATCGCGAATATGGCGCTCCGCCAGTTGCCCGATTTCGAGCGAATCCAATAGGGTAGCGAGTACACGCCGATCCGCTTTGGTAGGCCACGGCCACCAACCGGATTGGCGCGTACGCCCCATCAGCACCACTTGCGCCACAGTGACAGGAAAGTTCCAATCCACCGTCTCTAGTTGGGGAACATAGCCAACTTGAGGGGCAGGTCGCCCATTGAGGGCGCGGCCATCAATACGGATTTCGCCACGCGTCGGACGCAGACTCCCCAGGATCAGTTTAAGCAGGCTAGTTTTGCCGGCCCCACTTGGCCCCACCAAAGCGGCAAACTGGCCGGAGTGTAGATGTAAATCGATTTTCTCTAACACCGGCGCAGCGCCATAACCAAAAGTAACATCTTGGAGTTCAACAAGTGCTTGCACGCAGATTCCCCCGCTTTGATGCGCTCCCGCTTTGGCGGCCGCAGCAACGCCCACCCGGCGCATAATATTTCTTCGCTTACTGCGGTTGGATAATAGCAGCATCGACACCAGTGACATTCGACGTATCGAAACTGGCGATCAAGGCTGGGTCGCCGCCTAGTGCCGCGGCCATGATCTTCACATCCTCAACCATCAAACCAATGTAAGAGTGATTGTCCTCGCCGGGTGCGCCAGGCAAGTCATCATCACGCAGTGTGTCAATGAATTCCACGCCCGCCTCTTTACCAATCTGCTCCAATACAGGCGACGGGAAAACTTCTGAACCAAAGATAGCCGGTACTCGCTCTGCACGCAACTGCGTGATCAAACCGGCCACTTCCTGAGCAGAAGGTTCGGCAAAATCAGACGGTTGGATTGCGCCGATCACAGTCATGCCGTAGCGCGGAGCAAAATAGGCCCAGGAGTCATGGTAGGTCAATAGCTTACGATTCGCTTCAGGAATACTCGCAATTGTCGCTTGGATCGCCTGGTCTAACGCTTCGATGCGAGCCTTGAAGGCCGTATAATTCTGGTTGTAGTAATCAGCATTGGTCCTATCGCGCCGCACTAGCGCATCGCGCGCAAGTTCGGCGTAACGCAGAGCGTAAAGCGGATTGGGCCACAAATGCGGATTGGGGCTGCCTGCCGCTTTAGGGAATGAAAAATCGTAGGCGTATTCTGCCGGGGTGATCGTCTGCTCGCCCAGCAGGATAATTTCTGCATCCATTTTTTTGTTGGCCTCAGCCAGTTCTAGCGTCGGTTCTTCCAGTTTTAAGCCATTGATAAAAATCAGATCGGCCTGGGCCAACGTTTTGGCATCCGAAGGCGCCGGCTCAAAGGTGTGCGAATTGGTGCCTTCGGGGACAATCCCAGTCAGGTTAATACGCTCGCCGCCAATGTTATAGACAATGTTGGTAATCGGTGAGACGGTAGTGACCACATTCAATTGGCCGTCATTCGTCGCTGTCGGCGCCGTTGTAGGGGCAATACAGGCAGCCATCAACCAACTGAATATGAGTAGGCAAGGCAACGCGTAGGTAAGTCGCATGGCAAAAATCTCCTCTATTTGAGTGTTAAAGTTTAAGCATTATTGGCACGCAATCATCACGCTTGGTGCTTTTCAGTCGCGCAACATTGCTTACACAACCCCACCAACGCTAGGTGATCGGTTTCTACTACAAACCCCTGCTCGCGTTCAATCTTTTTAAAGAGCGCTGCAACCGTATCATGGCCGATCTGTTCTACAGCGCCACAGGTACGACAAATCAGATGATGATGTGGGTCATGACCAGCAATTTCGTAATAGGTCTTACTGCCGACATGCATTTCGGTAATTAAACGCAAGTCGTTTAAAAAGGTAACCGTCCGATAAACCGTCGCCCGATTCACAGCGGGGGCTTTGACATGCACCCGTTCATAAATAGCATCGGGGGTCAGATGGCCGCCCCCTTCACAAATGGCATCCAGAATCATCTGGCGTTGCGGTGTTACGCGAAAACCACGTTCACGCATTAAGTTTGCGTAGTCGATTGTTTGATGCGTCATTGCACTTTCTCGTTATTACAAAATTTTGCAGAAACAAATATAGCACCGTTGTGTGCGCGCGTCAAGCCCAACGCGTGTTTAGCAAAAGGAATGAATAACGAGGATCAAAAGCGCGATCTACTTAGTTTAACGAACGCGACGACTAAATGGATGTAATGAAAAATACCGAGAATTGGCGCATATAGCGGTTGTCTTTTAGGCTTGGATCGCTTACAATGAGGGTTAGCACGAACACTTGTTCTTGCATCAGCAATAAGAGAGAAGCTTTACAGACAAATCTTCCTATAGCGATTATTATAGATGTTTGTTCTTTTTTCTTGCCAAGTCTGACATTCTGTCAAGTCGACATTCAATCACGTTGACATTTAGTGTTGACATTTAATGAGGTTGCTGAACATATGGCCCTGGACAAATTGGTGGTACGCGGCGCGCGCGAACACAACCTAAAGAATATCAATCTGGAAATTCCACGCGACAAACTGGTGGTCATCACTGGTTTGAGCGGCAGTGGTAAAAGCAGCCTGGCCTTCGACACGATTTACGCCGAAGGTCAACGCCGCTATGTCGAGTCACTTTCTGCCTATGCTCGCCAGTTCCTTGGCCTAATGGAAAAACCCGAGGTCGACCAGATCGAAGGGTTAAGCCCCGCCATCTCGATCGACCAAAAAGGGGCTGGCCGCAACCCGCGCTCCACCGTGGGCACCGTCACCGAGATTTACGATTATATGCGTCTGCTGTATGCCCGCATCGGCAAGCCACACTGCCCCACCTGTGGCGAACCAATCGCGCAGCAGACGGCGACGCAAATTGTTGACAGCATTATGGAGCTGCCAGAAGGGACGCGCCTGCTGATCTTGGCCCCCGTGATCAAAGATCGCAAGGGGCATCACAAGTCGGTTTTTGAAGATCTGCAAAAGCAAGGCTTTGTGCGCGTACGCGTCAACGGTGAGCTTTACGAAGTGACGGAAGTGCCTGATTTAGATCGTTATAAGATGCACACCGTCGAAGCCGTCGTGGATCGCATTATTGTGCGCCACGGCCAACCCGATGCAGATGAAACGGCCGCCGGCACCGACATGAGCCGCCTCAGTGATTCTGTCGAGACGGCGTTGCGTCTGGGCGACGGCGTGATGAGTATCTCCGACATCACAGACCGAGACAATCCGCAGGATCGCACCTACAGCGAACATTTCTCTTGTGTCAAGTGCGGCACCAACCTGGGCGAGATCGAACCGCGCACCTTTAGCTTTAACAGCCCACATGGCGCTTGTCCCACCTGTCACGGTTTGGGCGCACTCCAAGAGTTTGACCCGGACCTGATCTTGAACAGCGAGTTGTCGTTGGATGAAGGAGCGGTCATCCCCTGGCAACGTCAAAACGACAGCGACAACGAAGGTTACTATCGCCAAGTATTGCAGGCCGTCTGCAAACAATTTGCAATCCCATTCAAAACGCCAGTGCGTGAATTGAGCTTAAAGCAACGCGATGTGATTCTCTTTGGCCCGCCCCGCAAAGGCGAGAAGGTCAAAATTGAATATCGCACCGGCTCGGGGGAACTACGCACCTACGACACGCCATTTACCGGCGTAATTCCTAGCTTACAAAAGCGCTATCAGGAGACAAGTAGCGAATATATCCGCAGCAAATTGGACGAATTTATGGGTCAGCGCCCCTGCCCCACTTGTCAAGGCAAACGGTTAAAGCCAGAAGCATTGGCGGTAACGGTTGGCGGACGCAATATTTATGAAGTAACCCAAATGGCCGTTGAAGACACCCTGGGTTGGACACGCTGGCTGCAAGGCGAAGGCGGTTGGCAGTTGAGCAACGGTCACGGACTGGCCCGCAATGGAGCAACCAGCAATGGGCAAGCCGCCAAAACCAATGGTCAGCACGAGGGGTTGATTCCTAGTTTGCAATTTCAGGAAACGCCACTCTCCCCGCGCGAGCAGACGATTGGGTTGCAAGTGCTCAAGGAGATTGCCGCTCGCCTCTATTTTATGGTCAATGTCGGGCTGGACTATCTGACGTTGGACCGCACGGCCGTTTCGCTTTCCGGCGGCGAGGCGCAACGCATCCGGCTAGCAACCCAAATCGGCAGCCAATTGATGGGTGTGCTCTATATTCTGGACGAACCGAGCATTGGCTTACATCAGCGCGACAACGCCCGTTTGATCGAAACCTTGCAAGGTATGCGCGATTTGGGCAACACGGTGCTGGTAGTCGAACACGACGAAGATACGATTCGGGCCGCCGATTGGGTTGTCGATATGGGACCCGGCGCTGGTGAGCATGGTGGCTATGTCGTGGCTTCGGCCGCGCGGCGTGACTTTGTCCATTCCAAAGAGAGTTTGACGGCTCAATATCTGCGCGGCGAGCGCCGCATTGCGGTGCCCAAAGAACGACGCGAGGGCAACGGCAACTATCTTTACATCCGCAATGCCACGGAGAATAACCTAAAGAATGTGAGCGCCCGCATCCCATTGGGTAAATTTGTGGCGATCACCGGCGTCAGCGGCAGCGGCAAATCGACACTAGTCGTCGATGTGCTCTACAAGCGGTTGGCCCAGTTGATGTACAAGGCCAAAGATCGACCTGGCAAACACGAAGCAATTGAAGGCATCGAATTTCTGGACAAGATTATCGAGATCGATCAAGGCCCGATCGGGCGCACGCCGCGCAGCAATCCGGCGACCTATATTGGCCTGTTCACTTTTATGCGTGAACTCTTTGCCACCATCCCAGAGGCCAAAGCACGGGGCTTCGGACCCGGCCGCTTTAGCTTCAATGTCAAGGGCGGTCGTTGTGAAGCATGCCAGGGCGATGGCATCATCCGCATCGAGATGCAATTTTTGCCCGATGTCTATGTGCCGTGCGATGAGTGTAAGGGCAAACGTTACAACCGCGAGACGTTAGAAATCAAGTTCCGCGGCAAATCGATCTCTGATGTGCTGGATATGACAGTGGAGGAAGGGCTGGACTTTTTCCAGAATATCCCCCGCATCCGCAACAAACTAGAGACGCTTAACTCGGTCGGGTTGAGCTATATCCGTCTGGGACAGCCGGCAACACAGCTTTCCGGTGGCGAGGCGCAACGCATCAAGCTGAGCAAGGAATTGAGTCGCCGGGCGACGGGCAATACGTTCTACATCTTGGACGAGCCGACCACCGGTCTGCACTTTGAAGATGTGCGCAAACTGCTGGAAGTGTTGCACGAATTGGTCAACATGGGCAACACCGTGTTGGTGATCGAGCACAATCTGGACGTGATCAAGAATTGTGACTGGCTGATCGATATGGGACCCGAGGGCGGCAACAAGGGTGGCTATGTGATCGCCGAAGGCACACCCGAGCATGTCGCCACGATCGAGAAGAGTTACACGGGGAAATTTTTACGCCCCATGTTGACAGAAGAGAATTATCAGTTGGCGTAGCCACGCACTTGGGCGAGCACTGCGTCTAACGCAGCAGGCTAGCGGGCAATGGTCAAAGTGATGGAGCACCTGCCCAGCAACAACTCTATCACCTTGATCAGCCAGCAGCTCGCCCAATGTTGCCAGCGCGTCTTACATTGAGCGCCATCTCCGCTGAGTAGGTCTGGATTTATGCCAGCAGCAAGCGCTTGCGTGGCACCCACCGCTTTGATGAGACCATGCCAAGAAAATAAGCGAGTGTGGAGGTAGCCGAGGTAGAGGCCATTACCAGCTTGTTTTGTTAGAACTCGTAATGAAAACGTACACGTTCACATAAAACTTGCAAATCACTCCATATTATGGTACAATCCACAATATAGAAGTATACATTGCTACGCTGCGATCTTGATCAGATTAATTTTTAGTCATCATGTAAACAGCTATAGCGATGTATATGTGTTGGTCCATTCAAGCATGTTTGAGCGAAGTGGGGAAACCCCACTTTTCTTGTTGTAAGGGGTAAAGCAATTATGTCAAAAGCCTTGATTGCTGGCATTAATCAGGTTGCCACCGACAAAGGTCTTGACCGCGAAGTCATATTTCAAGCCATTGAAGCGGCTTTGGTTTCGGCTTACCGGCGCAATTATGGTTCGGTGGCCAATGTAACCGCCGAGGTAGACCGCACCAGTGGTGACATGCACGTCTTTGCCGAACGCGAAGTTGTCGAAGATGTGATGAACCCGCGCACAGAGATTACCGAGCAAGATGTGCGCAAGATCCAGCCGACGGCCAAGCTAGGCGATGTTGTACGGGTGCCCAGCACACCGGATGATTTCGGCCGTATTGCCGCGCAAACCGCCAAGCAGGTGATTTTGCAGCGCATTCGTGAAGCTGAGCGCGACACGGTTTACGAAAACTTTGCCCACCAAGTCAACGAGATCGTCAGCACGCAAGTGCGCAGCATCGACGCCCAATCCGGCGCCGTCACTGTGCTACTTGGCGAAAAGTATGAAGTTCTGCTGATGCGCGAAGACCTGATTGCCAGCGAGAAGTTACGCCGTGGCGATTTCGTCAAGGTTTACGTCGTCGATGTCCACAAAAGTAACCGTGGCCCGGTGATCAAGCTGAGCCGCACCCATCGTAACCTGCTCCGTCGCTTAATGGAACAAGAAATTCCTGAAGTGCGCGATGGTGTTGTTGAAATCAAGGCGATTGCGCGTGAACCTGGGGCGCGCAGCAAAGTCGCCGTTGTTGCGACCTTGCCGGGCGTCGACCCTGTGGGCAGCTGCGTAGGCATGCGCGGCTTACGCATTCAAAATATTGTTAATGAGCTGGCTGGCGAAAAGATTGATGTGATCGAGTGGAGCACCGATATCGGTAGCTACATCACCAATGCTCTGAGCCCAGCCAAGGTGAGCAACGTTCTACTTGACGAAAATAATTCGTCGATCAAAACGGCGATTGTGGTCGTGCCAGACCGGCAGTTGAGCCTGGCGATTGGCAAAGAGGGCCAAAATGCTCGCTTGGCCGCCAAGTTAACCGGTTGGCGCATCGACATTAAGAGTGAAAGCGAAGCGCAAGCCGAAGGGTTGGACAAATTGGCAGGCGAGCGCGTGCGGCGCGGTGCTTCGGCATCGGAAGATCTGCTCTCGATGGCCGAGCGAATTTTGCGCAACGAAGACGAGGCGCCCGCACCTACGGGTGGCGATCGCCTCTGGCAGGCTATGCAGTCGTTGCAAGATATGGCCCCGCGCACGGCCGAATCGTTGGATGTGTTGGGTGGTCTAGCCATCGAGCCACCGATTCCGCAACGCAAAGAGACAAGAGCCAAGCCGCGCGATACAGAACGAGCAGTCGACCGAGGTGAAAGTGAGAAACGACCGGTCGAAGAAACGGCGCCGGTGGAATGGCCAGCCGAATTGCTGACACCCGAAGTCTTGGAGCCGGCCTTTAGCGCGGACGAAACAACTTTACCTGAATTGCCGCCTTTGCCAGACGTTGAAGAGGTGGTTAAAGCCCAAGCACGCCCAGAGAAGCTGGTCGAAGAACCAGTGGTTGAGGAGAGCAACGAAGCAGTTGGATTGCCACAGGTGATTACGGCCGATATGTTGCGCAAACGCATGGCGCAACGCAAAGAGAATGCCAACAAGGTGGCGGCCGATATCGAAGTTCCGGCTGAATTGCTCATCGGCTTGGAAGAAGAAGTCATTGCAGAGGACTGGGAAGAAGAAATCGAGGACAAAGACAAGGTCAAAGGCAAAGGCAAAGCCAAAAAACCATCGATGGCCAGCGTCAAGCCTGGCGCCAAACCGGCCAAAAAGAAGAAGCGGCGCACGGTGCAGGACGACGACGATTACAGCGGTTATTATTGATCGCTTGACAATCAAGGTGCATTCGTCGATCCTTGACTGTCAAGTGTAGAGAAGAGGGTGCTGGTCATGCCATCTAAACAGCAACGAGGGCCAAAGCCCAAGCATGTGCCACAACGCACTTGCATTGCTTGTCGTAAAGTGGCTGGTAAGCGCAGCTTGATCCGGATTGTGCGGACAGAACAGGGTATAGAAATGGACCCAACCGGCAAAAAAGCGGGGCGGGGCGCCTATCTTCATCCGAATCAAGCATGTTGGAAGGCTATTTTGACGGGCAATCGTCTGAGCCAAGCGTTACGCACGCCACTTAGTGCAGAAAATCGCCAGACACTAACTGCCTTCATGGCAGGTCTGCCGGAACAGGAAGATGAGGAAGAGGTGCTGAGTACTGCATAAAACGTACAAGCTACGCAACCAACAGTACTTAGCCCGCGAATAGACAAACCATTTAAAAGTCATCCATATCAGGTCATATATACACGAAAGACCCGGTATGACTTTTAAGGGTTTTATCTATAAGTAGGTCAATTTACAAACGGGTGTTATCAAATCCAATTATTCAGTACAAACGATGATTCTTGACAACGATTCTTGGTGACTCAAATGATACGGTTAACAATGATACGGTTAACAATGATACGGTTAACAATGGCACACAGTACGCACGGCTATGGCAACGCGTAATCTAACCCAAATTGGGTATGGCCGGCAAGACAGTGAGCAACCGCTACGCGAGCGGGTAAACTATTCGGCAAACAACGGGGTAACGCAACGGAGGACAGCCATGATCAGGTGATTCATGGATGTTGTTTTTTGCAGGGACAAAGATTAATTATAGCTTCGTCCCCAAAAAACAAATGTAATTTTTGTCCACCTAGCCCACCTCTTCTTTTACCGCTTTGTCTACTTCCTCCTCGCCTGTCGCTTTACTATCTCGCCTGTTTGTAGCCATTCAACGAAATAAGCGCTGATAAAAAGATGTTGCTTATGCTTCTCTTTGCGTCTACGTGTGCCCATTACGAAAGTACTGATACGAATCATGCCCAGCGTGGAACGATCAGGCTACGGCTAGACAGGTTCTACGCTATATCAGGATTTACTAGCTATTTTATATATTAGAAGGACAGGGAGATTGGATTTATGACGACAAAAAGCAGAGCACCGCAGGGCGGTGTCAAACAGCAGCCGCGCGGACAGCAACCGGCTCGATCCAACAATCAGCCTAACAACCAACAGCGAAATGGGACGCCCAATCGCTCTAGACCGAACAACCAACCGCCAGCAGGTCGACCGCCGGTGAATCATGCACCTGTTGTACAAGCTAAGGCGCCAGCGGCGAAAGCCCACAAGTTGCCTACCGAGGTAGTGGTTGGTGAGTTTATTACAGTACGTGATTTAGCGATTTTAATGGAACGCAGCCCGATCGATCTGATCAAAGTCTTGATGCAATATGGCATCATGGCTCCGATCACACACAATATTGATCATGATACGGCAGTGATCTTGGGCGAAGAGCTCAATGTGGCCGTTAAATGGCCAGAGCGGGATAACGTCGTTGAAGAGGTTGCAGAAGCAGACCTCGTGCCTGAACATCAGGCAAAACGCACGGCTATCCGCCAGGTTGTACGTGGCGAGCATGAAGAAAATCTCGTGGAGCGGCCACCGGTAGTGGCAGTACTTGGACATGTCGACCATGGCAAAACCACGCTGCTCGATCGGATTCGCAAAACTGATGTGGCTGGCGGCGAAGCGGGTGGGATTACGCAGCGCACTGGCGCTTATCAAGTGACGGTCAATGGGCGTAAAATCACCTTCTTGGACACACCGGGCCATGAAGCTTTTACGTCCATGCGCGCACGTGGCGCCCAAGTCACTGATATTGTGGTGCTGGTGGTTGCAGCCGATGATGGTGTAATGCCGCAAACCAAAGAGGCAATTAGCCATGCCAAAGCAGCCGGTGTCATCATTATGGTGGCGCTCAACAAGATTGATAAGGCCAATTCCAATCCAGATCGGGTAAAAGAGGAACTGGCCAACAATGGCTTACAACCCGAAGAGTGGGGCGGCGATACGATTGTCGTACCAGTCAGCGCGCTCAACAAGATTGGCATTGATGATTTGTTGGAAAATATTTTGGTCGTGGCCGAGTTGGAACAATTTAGGGCCAACCCAGATGGCAAATGTGTCGGTACTGTAATCGAATCGCAAATTGACAAGCAGCGTGGCATCACGGCAACGATGTTGGTACAAAATGGCACCCTGCGCCAAAATGATACGATTGTGGTCGGCCAAACCTGGGGTCGCATCAAGGCGATGTTTGACCATGAAGGCAAGCCGCTCAAAGTGGCCAGCCCTAGCACACCAGTTGTGATTCTTGGTTTACAAGACGCGCCAGCCGCCGGTGATAACTTTGAACGTGTGGCAAATGACCGTGAGGCACGCCGCGTCTCCGAAGAGCGTCGCGAACGCGCCGCGGCTTTGGTACACACGCCCGAACGCCCGGCCATGTCGTTGGAAGATCTCTTTGCCCGACTGGAAGGTACCGACAACAAGGTGCTCAACCTGATCGTGCGGGCGGACATGCAAGGTACACTCGAGCCGGTGATGCACAGTTTGCAAGAGATTCACAATGAGAAGGTCTCGATCAAGCTCTTACAGGCGAGTATCGGCAATATTTCTGAATCTGATGTGATGTTGGCCGAAGCTAGTGATGCAGTGATTATTGGCTTTAGCGTAAGTGTCGACAAAGCTGCGCAGTCACGCGCCGAGCAGTCTGGCGTCGAAATTCGTCAGTATAATATCATCTACAAGATGATTGAAGATATCGAGGATGCGATTAAAGGCATGCTCGATCCTGTGTACGCCGACATCACGATCGGCCATGCCCAGGTATTGCAGCTCTTCCCGTTGCGCAAGGGTGTGATCGCCGGCTGTACCGTCAACGATGGCATCGTAAAGCGCAACTCGTTGGCACGCATCACGCGCGACAACACGGAGCTATTCACCGGCATCAAAATTGAAGCGCTACGTCGCTTTACCGAAGATGTCAGCGAAGTGCGCACTGGTTTTGAGTGCGGCATTAAGCTTGCGGAACATGATCACGACCTACAAGAAGGCGATATCATCGAATTTTACGAAAAGCAGCGCGTGCGGTAGGGAGTAGGAAGTAAGCAAGGTTCGTTGTCCGGTGGCTACTTGAAAGCAGTCACCGGACAATCAACGATATTGCTAGCCTACTTCCTAATTCTTACGCTCCACGCCTGAGATTGGATAAATTAGCATGAACACGATCCGTCAACAACGTGTGGCCGAGTTGCTCTACGAAGAGTTGAGCATCATGGTCAGCAATGAACTTGATGACCCCAAATTGAGCTTGGTAATAGTAACACGTGTTGAGATCAGCCGCGACCTGCGCAACGCTAAGGTATTTGTCAACCATCAGCAGGAAGATGTAACGCCGCGTGAGGTGCTCAAGCACCTACGCCGTGCCATGCCCTATCTGCGCAGCCAGATCGCCGTACGGTGTAGTATGCGTATGGTGCCGGAATTAAACTTCGCCTATGACGACATTCCCGCCAAAGCTGCTCGCGTCGATGAGTTGCTGCGTAGCCTGGCGCAAGAACGCGAACAGGAAGCGCCAACAAGCAACGCGGCCAAAACCGAGCCATCCGCTGAACAATAAAGCTAGCGGTCATCAGTTATCAGTCAATAGTGGCGCTAGGCTACTGACGATTGATAGCTGATGACTGAGCAGTCATCACTATTCAGCCAACATCACCACTCGCACACCACAATGATTGAACCAACCGTCCTAGCTGCCATCCAAAGCAGTGACCACATTCTTTGCGTCAGCCATGTGAGCCCAGATGGCGATGCCTACGGCAGCCTGTTGGGGATGGGCTGGATCCTACGTCACTTGGGCAAAACACCCGTCTTGGCAATGCACGACCCAACCCCCAAGGAGTTTCAGTACCTGCCAGGGGCGAGTGCGATTATTGGCGCCAAGGCAGTGGCGGACCATTATGATTTAATTATCTGTCTAGATGCATCCAGTGTGGATCGGATGGGAGCCATCTATCGCGACGCCCACCGCCAGCTTCCACTCCTCGTGATCGACCACCATATCACCAATACGCGTTTTGGGACCATCAACTGGGTTGAGCCGATTTGCGCTGCTACCTGTCAGATGTTGGTGGCGTTGGCCGATGCCTTGGAGACACCGCTCACCGGCCCACTGGCCGAGTGTTTGCTTACTGGCATTGTGACCGACACCCTCTGTTTTCGCACTAGTAATACTACAGCCGAAGTGCTCGAAGCGGCGATGCGTCTGATCCGCGGCGGAGCCGATTTGGCGACGATCACCCAGCGCACCTTAAATCAACGTTCTGCCGCTGTTCTTCGCCTATGGGGAATGGCGCTCTCACAAATGAGCCTAGAAGAGGGTGTCATTTGGACGACCGTCAGCCGCCAGCAATTAAAGGCAGCGGGCGATCTAACCAGTGAGGGCCAACTCAGCAGCACCTTGATCACAGCCGCTGAAGCTAATATCAGCGCTACATTTACCGAGAAATTAGACCCGCAAGGCCGTCCGACGGTAGAATGTAGCTTCCGCGCCAAACCGGGCTTCAATGTTGGCAGCGTGGCGCTGGCATTAGGGGGTGGTGGCCATCCAGCCGCCAGTGGTTGCACATTGTCCGGCACCTTGGCCGAAGTGACAGCTACAGTCGTACCGATGTTAAAACAGGTCCGCCAAGGCTAACTAATTTCGCTCATCAGTTTTCTACGGAGTAGACACTGCGCGTGCCAAAACGTGATCACCCGCTGCATGGCTTGCTCGTCGTCGACAAGCCGGGCCAACATTCGGCCAAACCATCCATCAACGCCGGCGCCCCCTCCTCTGTTGAATCTGCCCCCACGTTTCAGCCTTATTCATTTGATCCTACGCGCCTACCGACCAGCCACGACATTGTGCAGATGGTGCGCCGCTGGAGTGGACAGCGCCAAATTGGCCACACCGGCACCCTCGATCCGATGGCAAGCGGCGTGCTCATGCTTTGTCTGGGCAACGCCACGCGATTGGTGGAATATTATCAAGGCCAGCCCAAACAATATTATGCCGAGGTCGTGTTAGGCAGCGCTACCGACACCTATGATGCGTTGGGCGAAGTGATCGCAACTTCAGCAGTTCCGGCGCTGGATGACGCTGCGCTAGAGGCGGCGTTACAACAATTTCGCGGGCCGATTTTACAGTCACCTCCGATCTATTCGGCGCTAAAACAGGACGGGGAAAGCTTGCATCGCAAGGCGCGGCGCGGGGAAACGGTCGTGGTCACCCCGCGTCCGATTACCTTTTATCAGATTGATTTGGTCAACTGGCAGCCGCCCGATCGCGTTTGTTTGCGCATTACTTGCTCGGCCGGGGCCTATATTCGCAGCCTGGCCTACGATTTGGGCTTGGCGCTACAAACTCAAGCTCATCTTGCCCTGCTGCGCCGCGCAGCCGTGGGCCGCTTTACATTAGACGAAGCTCACGATCTAGCGACGATCGAACAAGCGGCCAGGCAAGGCGTTTTGCATGAATTACTCTTGCCGCTGGGTTTTGGACTGGGTCTACCCATCTTGCAATTAGATGAGGAGCAGGTGCGACGCTTTGGACATGGGCAGAAAGTTATATTGAATATTACGCCTAGCCTTACCCAAAGCCCACGCTTGTCGATGGCAGATGCGCAGCCGAATCCAGAAGACTCAACCCCACTTGCCAGTGCCTATGATGCGGAAGGCCGCTGTGTAGGGATCTTGCACTGCCTGGGTAACGCAGCAGTGCCAGCTGCCGGCACTGTCTGGAAAGCCGAGAAGTGGTTTGCACAAAGTGAGATTAACCAGTAAAATCTTTCTTTTGGGTGGCAGCATTTAAATGACTTATTGATAATTATCCGTTACCTATGTCGATCTATACAGAATCGATCTATACAGAGTCGGTCTATACACAATTGATCTATACGAACATCGACTCAATCCACATGGATGGCCCGACTGTTTTAACCATCGGCAATTTTGATGGTTTACATCGAGGCCATCAGGCGTTGCTCAATTATCAGTTGCAACTGGCCAAAACAATGGCACAGCCAGGTCGGCCCCAGCCGCGAACAGGCATGGTTACCTTTGATCCGCATCCATTGGCCGTGCTGCGTCCTGATCAGCCGCTGCACCTACTAACGACACCTCAGGAACGCTTGACGCTAGCCTTAGACCTCGGCATTGACTTTGGCGTCCTCCAAACCTTTACCCCAGAAATTGCCAAGCTGGAAGCGCGGGAATTTATGCGTTTACTCCAGCAGCACCTGCGCATGACCGCATTAGTCGTTGGGCCAGATTTTGCCTTGGGGCGCAACCGCAGTGGTGACCGCCATACGTTGCAAGCGCTCGGTGAAGAGCTAGGTTATAGCCTGCACATAGTCGAGCCGGTAGATTGGCAAGGTAGCCCCGTACGCAGCAGCATTGTGCGCCAAACATTACAGCAAGGCAACGTGACGGAAGCGGCCGAGTTGCTGGGTCGCTATTATCATCTGGAAGGCAATGTAGAGCTGGGTGACCAACGAGGGCGCCAAATTGGTATCCCCACGGCCAATCTAGGTGTGCGGCCAGGTAAACTATTACCGGCCAACGGCGTCTATGCCACCTATGCCCGACCAGTAGATGTGGCGGGATCCCCGATTGGCGCGCATATCTATATGAGCGTTACTAATCTTGGGGTGCGCCCAACGGTGGACGGCATCCATCATCGTATCGAAACTCATCTGCTCGATTTTCCACCGGCGGGAGAAACCGGCGACCTCTACGGTCAGCGGTTGCGGGTGGAATTCGTAGCGCGCTTGCGTGATGAACAACGGTTTGCCAATCTAGCGGCCTTGGTCGCCCAGATCCAAACCGATATCGAGCAGGCCCGTCAAATCTTCGCCAATCCCCCTGGCTTTCGCACTACAGAGTTCCTGTAGCTTAACCCGGACGGTAAAACCCAATGCAGAGTACCATCTTTCGTGTGCTTATCTTTTTGATCTTGATGTTCGCCCTAACCAGTTGCGGAACCACAACACCTACAACACCTCCACGTCCTCCTGTCCTAACCCTACCCAAAGCAGTTGCTGACAAAGGGCCAGACATTCCATTTCAAGACCCAAACATTCTGGCCGAGATCGGCGCAAGCAACCACCCGGTTGTGACGACAGAAGAATTGCAAGCTTGCTTGGCGAGTGGTGAAGTTGTCTATGGCATCACACTGCAAAACACCAACGTACGCAGCGCACCGCAAGTCGATGCATGTCGAGTGGGCCGTATCCCACGAGGAAGCCTGGTACGTGTTACCAGTAGTACGGCCACCAACCCCACTATTCTTGTGCCAACCCCTACTCCCACCCGCCGCAGTGCCACGCCGAGCAGGCCACCAGAACCAACCCTTGGCTATGTTGAAGATATCCAGCCACTTTTCAATCGCAGTTGTCGCGCCTGCCATAGCGGCGTCGTCAAGAGTGCCGGCTTACAGGTAACGGAGTATGCTGCGTTGATGGCGGGCAGTAACAAAGGTCCTGTAGTCATTCCTGGCGATGCGGATGGCTCGCTGCTCTGGCAGCAAGTGGGTTCGGGAAAAATGCCCTTGACAGGCGCGTTGCCAGCCGCGGAAAGAGCCTTGGTGCTCAATTGGATTCTCGCCGGCGCGCCCGAGCAACGTCCAGTTGCAGAGCCAGCCATAGCTTCCACTGCGGAGGCGCCAAACGCAGACCCCGCCGAAAATTCACAACTCTGGTTGACAGTGGATGACGATAACATCAATGCGGTGCCAGAAACCTGCAAAACGGATGTAACATCGCCCAAACAACTCATTAGCAGTGAATTATTTTTACCAATCAGTTGCGGCATTGCACCGCGCACCGCAGAATTGAGCTCACTTTTCAAAATCTACTCAATTCCGTTGCCCACAGCGACATCAATCCCGGCGGTACAGGTAGCACAGACGGGTGCGCCGATAACCACGACAGCCGCGGCACGCGAACCGATCAGTGACACCGAAGCTGCCCCTGGCGCAGCCGCAGCAGTTGCGCCATCAGGCGCCGTCCCGGCGCCCTTTGCCAGCGGTGCCAACGCCGCCGCCACGGGTCTGCAAGCTAGTGCATTAAATGTGCCGCCGCCATCGGATAATGATGGCTGGATGACACCCGCTGGCGGCTTTTGCGTAGAACAACGCCTTGCCACCAAATTGGACCGGGGTATCACGGCGCTTGCCTTTGCGCCTGATGGCACACTCTTTATGGCGCTCGATACACCGTTGGGTGAAGACGCCGATCCGCTGATTCTGTATGATGCCTATCACCCCAGCCGTTCGATAGCTGCCTACAACACCAACAACGATAGTGGGTTTGGCGAAATTTTCAACGAATCTACGCGCATCACGGGTATGACCTATTACAACGGTGCGCTCTATCTGAGCCGGGCGGGAGAAGTAGGACGCATTGTCGATGGCGGCGGCTATGAACGGCTAGCCGTTGGTTTTGCCGTCAATAGCCAACTTTTCCATGCCAACAATGGCATTGCGATTGTCAACGGTTGGCTCTACATTTCAGCCGGCGGCGTAAGCGACGGTTATTCGGATGGTCCGATTGTCGGCATACCAGAAGCGGCGGCGATCAATGTGGTAGGCGGTGGCAACCGCTTTGCGGCCCGCCTGGTGCGCGCCCCGCTGGATGCACTGCTCGCCCAACGCTCGATTGAAACTTTCCAGACGGCGGCGCGAGGGCTGCGCAATCCTTATGGGTTGACGACAGATCCAGCGGGACGCCTCTGGATCACCGATAACGGCGCGACCAACGTGCCCGAAGATGTGAGCGCCGGCGACGAGGTAAATCTCTTCGATCCCAACGCGGTACCGCCAGGACTGGCCGAAGATTCGACGCCCTTTTATGGTTTTCCGCTGGCGTTGAATGGCAGTCCGCCAGATTGGTACACCAAGCCCGTGCTCGCCTTACCGAACACCTCGGCGCCCACCAGTATTACGTGGGCCTACGGCACCATTTTCTATGGCCAATATGGCAGCGACCCAGGTCTCTATCGGCTAGGGCGCAGCGCAGATGGCAGCGTGGTAACAGAACGCATCATGCTGGTCTGGCCGCTCTTGGCGACAACAACGGCACCCGACGGCGCACTTTGGATTGGCACCGGTGATGGTGGCTTATTCCGCCTAACACCAGGTTGTGGATAATTTTGGGTTTGCGATTTGGATTTGCGAAATCACGGGATGCACCGATCAATCGCGTAAATCCAAATCGTAAATTGTAGATCGTAAATCGTAGATCGTAAATCGTAGATCGTAAATGCTATGCGCTTTCTTTTCGTCTCGGCCCCACTGCCCGGTCATCTAGACTGGGGCGGCTATTTGAATACCGCTGTCGAGTTACAGCGGAATGGTCATACAGTGTTGTGGGCCAGCGGGCAAGCGGTCATGCCGTTGCTGATGCAGGCAAGCATACCCTTTCATGGGTTGCAAGAAACTGGCTGGCGCTGGCCGCCACCACCACCCTTGCAGCCCAGCAGTGATATGGACGCGGCGACCGTGCAACGCCTACGCGCCGAACGCGCCCTGGATCAATGGCTGGGCGAAGACCGCGTAGCGCAGGCCACAGTGGAATTGATCGATCTGACGCGAGCGGTGCAACCAGATGTGCTCGTGAGTGAGATGTTTATAAGTGCGGCGGGGATTGCAGCCGAGGCGGTGGGCAAACGGTTTGTTGTGGCGGGTTGGCCGGCGCTGTATCCAAAAGTAACACCGGGCAACGAAGCGGTGATCCAACTGGCGCGAGAACGGTTGCAACGCTTATGTGCACACTTTGCTGTTTCTGGGGTTAACTGGACAGCAGATGGCCCCCCGGCCTTGCTCTCGCCCACGTTGCATATCAGCTATTGGAGCCCTTCTTGGCACCGCGGGCTGGCGTTGCTCCGTCAAACGCGTCATGTTGGCGGTGTGGCAGCACCCAGCAATAATCAGTTGCCGGCCTGGCCCGATACAAAACCCTGGGTTTTTATTACACTGGGCACCAGTTTTGGTAATGATCTAAATTTCTTTATCGCCGCCGCACGTGCAGCTAATGAACTGGGTTGTTTGCCAATTTTGGCGCTTGGTGGGCAATTATCCGCAGCGCAACGCCAAACGTTGCGCCAACAGTTGCCCGGCGATGCTGTCATTGAAGAATTAATCGATTTGAATCGTGTGCTACCCAATGTGGCGGCGGCCATTCACCACGGCGGTGCGGGCGTCACCCATGCCATCATTACCCATGCCATCCCCCAAATTGTGGTGCCGCATGCCGCCGATCAGAGTCATCAAGCGCAGGGCGTCACGCGCAGCGGCGTGGGTTTCCATTTACCCGCTAGGGAGGCCACGGCGGCGCGATTGGAACAAACCCTAGCGCAGATTTTGCCTGATCTTGCCGTTTATCGCACCCATGCCCAGGCGCTACAGGCGGAGTTTGCGGCGCTGGGTGGGGTACAGACGGCGGCGGCACACCTGGTAAAAATTGCTGGATAGCAAAGACAATCATCAGTCAAGGAGCAATCAACTCGATATGAAAGCTTTAGTCGAACGCATCCGCCGTGAGGGGCGCAACTTGGGCCGCGGGATATTAAAAGTCGATGGCTTTATCAACCATCAACTTGACCCGCAGTTAACAATGGGTATGGGGCAAGAATTTGCCCGGCGTTTTACCGCTGCGGGCGCGACTGGCATCACCAAGATAATCACCGCCGAGGTAAGTGGTATTGCACCGGCCTTAACCACGGGAATGGTGCTTAACGTACCGATTATTTATGCGCGCAAAAGCCGACCAGTGACCATGACCAGCGGCGTCTACAGCGCCAGCGCACCCAGCCACACCAGGGGTGGCATTGTCGAGTTAATTGTATCGCCAGAATATCTATCGCCCACGGATCGCGTCATCTTGATTGACGATTTTCTGGCCAGTGGCAAGACGATTGCTGCGCTGGCGCAACTGGTGGCCCAATGTGGCGCCACCTTGTGCGGTATTGGCTGCATTGTCGAAAAAAACTTTGAGGGCGGACGCGCCCATCTGGCCAGCCTGAATGTGCCCATCATCAGCCTGGCCGTGATCGAAAGTATGGAAGGCGATACGATTGTCGTGCGCGAAGGATAAATTATTTACGATTTTTGATTTACGATTTACGAATATTTCTCGTACACAGGCCAACTTCGTAAATCGTAAATCAAAAATCGTATATCAATAGAGTTCTTGACGGCGGTCGGCAAAGACGGGGATGCGACGGCGGACGGCGTCAACGACCGCAAGATCAATGGTCACGGTGAGCAGTGCTTCGGTTTCGCCGCCTTCAATCAGCGTTTCACCCCACGGGTCGATAACGGCGGAAGCACCGAAAAAATCACTGCCTTTACTATTGCCAATCCGATTACAAGCAGCCACGAAGCATTGGTTTTCAATCGCGCGGGCGCGTAAAAGTGTGCGCCAATGTTCACGCCGCGGATGGGGCCATTCAGCAGGAATCAGCATCAATTGCGCCCCATTCAAGCCGTAGCGGCGAAACAACTCCGGAAAACGCAGATCATAACAGATCGCCAAGCCAGTTTTGCCCCATGGCAGATCGAGTAAGGTAGTTTCGTTGCCAGGGCCTAAGAATTGCTCTTCTTGCATCAGGCGAAAAAGATGCACTTTACGGTAGACGCCGCTCAATTCACCACTGGGCGCATAGAGGGGCATACAGTTGTAAAATTTGCCATCACGTGTTTCTAGCAGCGATCCAGAAAGCCAAACCCCGTGTTGTTTTGCCAATCCAGCAAAACGCCCAAACCAGCCGGCTTCACCAGCCTGTTGTGCCAAAGGTGATGCGTGGGTCACCGCATTTTCCAGATCATAGGCAGTACTCCACAATTCGGGTAATAAGACCAGATCGCTACCGCGGCGGGCAGCTTCTTCCACAAAGTGCGCGGCCCGCTCAAAATTTTCTGCCGGTTGGCCGAGACGACAATCCATTTGTACCAGCGTAATCTTGACCACACGATTTTCACTCATCTTGATGCCTTCTCACCTATTTACTCATCTCGATCGGGTAATATTTCAACGCTTGCCCCAGGCGCCGGGCGGGTATAGTCGATCAGCGCGCTGGGATTTGCTTTTGCTTTGTCGGGCACGGGCAGCGGGCGGGGTAGCGGGCGCAGGGCGGGCGCTTGATTCACCACCAAAGGTTGTGATGGCGGGCGGCGCAACGCCTGCACTGCAAAGCCAATCCCGATCAAAACCAATAAGAGCGGCCACCAACGCAGCAATGTATTCTGGCTGTCATTTTCACGCGCAAAGACAAAGAGACCAAACAGGGTAAGCACACCGCCTGGGATGATCGCCCACCATTGACGGCGACGGCCCCCCAACGCGTAGAGGACAAAAAAAACCAGACCCAAGCCAACAAAGAGGAAAGTGCCCAATAATTCTAAGTCCGTAACAACGCTACTAATGCCGACAACCAGACCAAGCACAAGCATAAAGCCGCTAGGGATGATCGACCACCAGCGTTCAGCGCGGTCCAACAAGTAGACATGGGCAAAGGCAAGGGCGAGCCCCACAAACAGGATAGCAGCGCTCAGTTGCACGCGCACGGTTGGCAACGTGCTCAGATAGACCATCGCGGCAAGTGCCAGCAGCGTCCAGCCAGGGATCAGACGCCACCAGTGTTGGCGCGCTGACAGAAAGGCGCCCAGGAAGCCAATCCCGCTCAGGGCCAAAACCCCGGTCAGTGCATATTGCGCCCAGGGTTCGTAGGCAGTAAATTGGTCAAAGTTGAAGAGCAGCAGCAGCACACCGCCGACGATCAACCCAATTGACCACAGCAGCGAGCCGAGCCGGTAGTCGGCCATGATCCTCCAGTTAGGGCGTGGCAACGACGGGCAAAGTTGCCAGATCGACATTCAGTTGAACAGCCGAAACTAAGATCCAAGCCAAGCGCCCTGGCTCCAACTCGACCTGCACCCACTCATTATCGGCGCTGCGCCCAACGACCGGCAAAACAGCCTCAAATGGATAAAGATCATCTGACTCTATTTCCCGATCCGGGACTGGACGTGCTCTTGCACCCGACAAACTACTGACCGTGGCTGTGGCAGACCCGGCGGCAACCGTGCTTGTCGTCGCTGGCGTTGCCACCACGGTCGGCGTCAAAATCGCGATTGACGTTGTTGGAAGCGTAGTTGTAATAGCGCCCTGAGCACCGGGAAGTGGTAATGTCGTCACATCACCGGTAATTGTTACCAATTGCGCAAATACCCACGCTAGTGTGCCATCTGTCAGCCGCACCTGCAACCATTGGCCATCCGGTGAACGGCTCACAACACGGTAACTGGCCCCACCTGGCAATAGCGTAACAACATCACCATCAAGCGCCGGCTCACTGCGGGCGTTGAGACCATCCGTGATGCTAATCGTGGCCGTAATTGGCGCCGCCGGTGACAGAGCAATGCCTAATGGATTGGTTAAACCAGTCGCCACTGTAACTGGCACAGTACCCGTCACAGGCGCCCCAGCCGTTGTTGATGGCGTAGATGGGGCGGCAAGCGGTGGCAATCCATACTCGCCGCGCCGTTGATTGGCCAGGTCGAGGGTTACCAGTTCTGATGTGCGGCTAACCACATCAGCCGCCACCCAAGCGATCTGGTTCGGGGCTAAGGCGATTTGTAACCAACCATTGCTCTCTTCTGCCACCAGGAAACGCTGGCCGGCATTCAACAGTTGAACAACGGCCGCAGTGGTGTTTGGTTCACTGCGGGCATTCACACCAGCAGTATCGGTGATGACAACAAACTGCTGGATCAATTGCACCACAGTTGGCACAGGCGTAACCGTCGGTTCAATGATTGGCGTAGGTGCTACGGCTTGGGTTGGTTCTGTCGTGGCAGTCGGTGTCAATGCATCACTGGCGCCAACAACTGGGTCAGCAACCTCTGGCGTGGTGACGATGGCCGCAACCACCGTCGGTTCTGCAGTTGCTTGAGCGGTTGGTGAAAGTAAGCCCAGTCGGGTCAGCCCGATCCAGGCCATATAGGCGACAACCGCGACAAAGGAGAGTATGACCAGCGAAGGCAAAATCCAATTACCAGCGCCGCCTCGATCACGATTGTAATCAATCGGCTGCCAGGCGTTCTCGCCGCGGTTTGGATCTTGCAATTGCCACGGCGCGACGGCATTCTGTTCGGCAGCCTGCAATTTCCAACGTTCTAGGGTCTCACCAGTCTCTTCCAATTTCCAATCATCTGCCACGTTTCGCTCGCTCATATTCGTCTCTTTCCTCAATCGGTGTGTCCCAGCCGCGTTGTATGCCGGCCCAGCCATATATGATTGTCTGAATGGCAAAGATGAGGGCCAATCCACTCCAAGCTGCCGTCTCCCACCAGGGAGCGGGCTGGTATGCCATGGCGCCGTTCACAGCCAACCCAATACAAAACAGTTCTAAACTTACACACATGGGAATTAGGAAGCGCGGTAGGCTAAACATAGTTTTCCAGCCCCCGGAACGTACAGTGCGCGCCCAATTCATATAGCTAAAGGTTGCCAACAGGCCAGCCAATCCCAAAACCCATAAGGCATCGATCAATAGTTGACGCAATGTAAACATAAAGCATGACCTATCTAGAGTTCGACAATAGACAGCCGGCGAAAGGCCAATGACGACAGATTACAACCTTCAGCATCAGTAAGGCAACTGGTCAACCGCATTTCTCACTTACAAGTGAGTTTCTAATTGACGGCGACCTCTGTGCCTGATAGTATAACACGTAGCGGGATAGATACGTAAAATGCGCTTCAGTATCTCCTGAGATTGCACTTGGATTAGCTCTAAAAACTACCATTTGCGCAGCGACTAGAACCGCACATGGGCTAGAATGACAAAACGACAACAGTTTACAGCAAAGCGAACCCGGCGTCTATACAAGTGAATTTTGGTTGCCCAGTTTTGCGTTGCGCAACTTTGTGGGCAAAGCGACAGGTTAGAACGTGCAAACCCAAGTACTTTCGATTGATCATCCAACCGCGCAAGCAACGGCATTGGTCATGCTGAAGGCTGAGCAAATCATCGCGGCCCCAACCGATACCGTCTACGGCTTGATGGCTCGCTTTGATAGTGCAGTGGCGATTGAGAAACTATACGAAGCCAAAGATCGTCCCCCCGAACGTGCGATCCCTGTGCTGATTGGCGATCTGGCGCAATTGGATCAGTTGACGCCGGCACCGGTTTCACCTGTCGCGCAAACCCTGATCGAACAATTTTGGCCTGGTCCGCTGACATTGGTCTTGCCGGCATTGACCGCCCTCTTGCCTGTGCTAACTGCTGGCCAGCCCACAGTAGCTGTGCGGATGCCTGCACATGCGGCGGTGCGCACATTGATCCAACAGACAGGCCCTTTAGCGGCCACCAGCGCCAATCGCAGCGGCGCGCCAGACACGGTGACAGCCGCCGAAGTATTAGCGCAACTCGATGGCCGCATCCCCTTGCTGCTTGCCGGCGATCCAAGCGCACAAGAGGCCCCGCGCCCAGCCCAGCCCAGCACGATTGTGGATTTGGTGCATCTGGACAATGGCGGACCGCGCATCTTACGCCTTGGCCCAATCGCGGCGGCGGTGCGTGAATGTTTACAACTTAAGTTTGGCTACGTATGTTGATTGGCATTGACGCCTCGCGCGCATTACGCGCCCAGCGGACTGGCACAGAACGGTATGCGCTAGAGCTGATTCGTCACCTACTTGCATTACCGCTGACCGTTGCGCATCAGTGGCGGCTCTATGTGGATAGAGAGCCCCCAGCCGGCTTTTTCTCGCCTCAAACACCTGGCGCAACCGAGCCCGACGTTGAAATAAGAATCTTGCCCGCGCGGCGCCTATGGACCCATCGCGCCCTGGC